>WQXG01000023.1 GCA_009784975.1 Treponema sp. | reverse complement strand
TAAAAAGCATAAATGACGAAGTAATGAGAGACGCTCATATTTTTTCATGGCGGACACCCACAGGCACAGACGCAATTTTCAATTCTTACGGAGCGGTTTGCAATATTGCGGAGTTAGCCGGCGGCGCCGGCTCCGCAACCTCGGGACATATCGAAATAAACTGGAGTACCGCAGAAGCGGACAGAGTTGTTGTGTATTATCGTGAAAACAGAGGCGGGAATAATCCTGTTTATGAAGGGTCTGCGGCAAATTCAACAGCGGTCAATGCGCAGGACAGAAGAATTACCGTATCAAAACCGAATGACAATAATGTCCGTCAGGGTTATGCTGTAACCGGAATAAACGAGTATGAGATATTTATTGAACTTTACAAAGACAGCATAAGGATCAACTTTGCAAGTTTTAAAATTTGGAATGTTCCGGGAATGAACGTTACGCAAACCAATACCGCAAGCGTTTCCAGCCAGAGCGAGCTTACAGACGCAATTGCTGATGAAAGTAAAACCAATATCGTTTTGATTAATAGTTTTTCTGTCGAAGATTGGATATCGCCAAACTTAACCAACCGCAATTTCTACGGCAACGGGCATACAATTACGATTAACAGTTTAACTGCCGAAACCGACATGGGGCTGTTCGGTATTGTCAACGGCGGTGTTGTCCGTGATTTAACAGTAGAATATTACGCGCCTGCGCCAGTATTAAATAATATTATCAGCATTACAGGTCCAGCAAGCGCATCACGTTTCGGCGGTTTAGCCGGAACTGCGACAGGAGCCGCAAGGATTGAAAATGTACTGGTTACAGGGGCCGTAAGCTTTAACGTGAACGGGGATAACACTGCGTTCGCAGGCGGTTTAACAGGGCTTTTGACCAATACAGGTACCGCCGCAAGAACTATCATCAGCAATGTGTACGGCAGCCTTAATCTGACAGTGAATAAAGCAACAGGGACAAATTCTTCTCTCTATGCAGGCGGCGTAACCGGAAGCATGGGCGAACCCACACCCACTGACGGCGGCAGAGCTGTTACGGTGCAGGAAGCAACCGTAGTTGGAGATATTGACATTACTGCCACTGCCACTGCCACTGCCACAAACGCAACTAGATATACACAAGGTCTTTTTGTGGGAGGGTTGGCAGGTTTTGTAAATGGAGCAGCAGGCGCAACAAATCAAGCAACACTAACAGACAGCAGTTACCAGCATGGAACTATCAGAATAGTAAGCGATGCTGGAAACACTTATCTGGGAGGCGCAATAGGGAACGCTCGCAGCAATGCGGCTATTAGCAACTGTTCAGCCTTGCAAACGGCTTTTGACATAATAAGGAACGGAAGCGGAACTGATTTTGTTATTGGAGGTTTTATCGGCACTTTTAGAGGGGGTACAATGAGGTACTGTTTTGCTGAAGGTGATGTTGTTATCAGTTCTCCTTCTGAAGTCTTTACGTATGCCGGTGGTTTTGCCGGAGATATTGGCGCTAATGTTTCTTACTGTTATGCAAAGGGAAATGTTAGTATTACCGGTAATGGCGCTTCCTATGCTGGAGGTTTTGTTGGTCATCAATATATCAATAACACTATCAGTAATTGCTTTGCAACCGGTAATGTGAACGCTGTAAGTTTGGGCACGAGTGCAACCCAAAGTGATGCACGGGCAGGCGGATTTGCGTCAGCCATTAATGGCTCTATATCCGATTGTTATGCTACAGGGGATGTTTTTGCAGAAAAAAGAAATACAGGAGGTACGGCAATGGCAGGAGCTTTTGTTGCATATTTTGAGCAACCTAATCTTAACAGGGTAAACCGGTGCTTTGCTGCAGGTAACGCATTAACCCAGAGGTCTGTTGGCAGCAATTCCATAGCTGGAGGTTTTTTTGCCGCGTCAGAATCTTACCAAGCTCATAATTCCGGAAATACAGTTATTCAAAATAGCGCGGCTTTGGGTCTTAGTGTAACTGCAACTGGCGGCACAAGCAGAAGTATCGGGCGCTTTTTTGGGAACTATAATAATCAGTCGCCAGTAGCCAACAATTATGCTTTTAACGGTATGCGTCTTTACAATAGCGCTTTCTATGATGACGGCAGACCGAATGAGATCGTTGTCGCTCCTCTTGAAATGACCGGAAATGTTACCCTAAGCGGTACTGTTGAATCGGCAACTATTACCATTAATAATTTTGATGTTACCAGGACTGCTGGTACTACCCTTGATAGTATAAACGTTACAGCAAGTGGTGTTATTAATAGAAGTTTTTCTTTGGACGGCACAGAAGATACCCGCACTATCTCCGATATTAATTTGAGCAACCTTACGAATATTGGTAACCAACATATTTTATTGAATATCACTTTAAATGACAATGCCGGAAATAGTAAAGTTTACCACATCAGGATTAGAACGAGAGTTGCCAGAACTGTATCTGATACAGATTTTACGGTTTTTGAAGCCAGCCCAAGACCTTACAGTCCGCAAGCCATTGGTGTTGGTTTTGGCACAATCCGAAACCGATCGTTCTGGCAGGATACTTTGGGCTTTTCTTCAAGCAACTGGGACTTTACCAATGTACCGATACAGGGTCATCCGCGCTTGCGATCCGCAGACGGCGGAGTGTTGGGGGGACAGTGATTTCAATGAGCAGGGAGCAGGGAACAATGAGCAGGGAGAAGTTAGCAGGGAAAAATGAATAGGGAACAGGGAACAATGAAGAATGAGAAATTACACAGCCAATGCGAGTTTTTCGCTGACCAGTTCATCAATGATCTGGACAGGGCTTTTGTTGGTAGCTTTTGCTTTAGTCAAAAGGTATTGAACGGTCATGTTTTTCAGCCCAGAAATGCGGATTTCACGCTGGCTAAGCCAATCGCTGCCGTCGGAGATTATTCTTGGCGGATTGCGAGTCAGCTCATCATCAAGAGCGTCATATTCTTCATCAGTCATGTCAGTGTAATTATTCATTTGTTTCTCCTACTCTATTTTAGTAAAAGTACTGTTTTGGCAATCCATTGCGTGAAATATCTTCATCGTATCATCACCAATGGGATTATAAAATACTTCATGGACTTAGTCCGACGGGTTACCTGCACGATTGAAACCAATAAAGGCATATTTGTTATCATAACCTTCCAGTTTACCTCTGAGAATCATCGTTTTATAAGCATGATAAATGTCCTCTTGTGTAACCCCATGCTTGAATGCCGAAGGCACAAAGATAAACTCAGGTTGCATAATGAAAATATAACGTACAAAGGAGCAATTGTCAATGAAAAATAAACCATTAAAAACAAAAAAATCAGGGAAATTGACTAAATTCTATGTTTTCCTCCTTTTCTTCATTGTTCATTGTGCTCTGGAAACTTCACCCTATCGGGCTCGTTGAGAGTTCCCTGTTCACTGTTAATTTATCCACTCGTGGTTTCGCTTCTTTCCTGGAAACTTACGAACCTTTGGTTCGAGGCTATCGGGCTCGTTGGAAGTTCCCAACAGGAGTGCCTGTCACTGTTTTTTCAATTATATACCAAGCAACGGGAAGGCGGGGCAGCCTGCGTGCGCAGAAAAACATCTTCCGAAATTCTCTGCTGAAGAAACCGCTTGCGGGTTCGTAAGCAGGCTCTTGAGGGGTTTTTCTGCGCACGCAGGCTGCACCGCCTTCCCGAATCTTTGTAATTGTAATTAAATGCGTAAGGTGCCGCTTTTTCCTCTACAGTTATTCCATCTGCTTAAGAAGAATAATGGTTTTCATTATCCAGCTCAGAGCCCCGTCAAGACGGTAACCTTTGAAATTTGCTTTAACAAGAATGTCTTTGACTTCGATTTCTGTGATATTTAGATTTATAAGATCTTTAAGTCCGCCGCGTTCTTTTGTTATTTCCTGGACATAATCAAAGTAAGTCCCGGTATAACCAAATGTTGTTGCATTGGTTTTTGGGTCTTTAATTGCATTTGATACCATCTCTTCGGTATCTTCATAAAAAAGACTGCGGCCGTTGTCATAAAGCGGGTAGAAACTCTCACCTTGCCCTGTCACCTTGACTGCGATGTTTGACAGATGACGATCGTCTTGTCTTGTAATAAAGTCAAGAATAATAACACGAGCGATATCATCTTTATACTGCGGGCGAACTTTTATAAGGTTTTGATATTCGTTGTCACCGCGAGTACCATCGAAAAATCGGCGAAAATGAACAATATACTCGTTTGAAAAGTCAAACAGAAAAGCCGAAAACACTGTATCTTTGTCTATTTGATACGCAGGGCAGCAAGGAACGCAAAGTTTTTTTGCAAGCAAATAAACTGCAACTTCTGATTCAACATCGGTTGTAAGCGGATTTATTCGTTGTTTATAAATACCGTATTGTTTATTATAAACTCCATAGCGTTTGATATTGTATCCTTCGGGTGTGTCGACGGTATCACCAACAGCATCGATTTTTTGATGGAATACAGAATCAAAGATTTCTGTCACAGCGCTACTTAGTTTTTCGTCACGAGTATTCGCAATCCAGAGTAAATCTTTTGGATGAATACCTCGGGTTATTTCTGCAATTTTTAATACATCAAAATGCGATAAACCCATTCTAAAAAGAATATTTTCAATATCACGCCTATCACGGCTTACGATACGCTCTGCAAGAAACTCAGAGAATTGATCCGAAGTCCAAACCTTGCTGCCCTTTGTATACATCGAAATAACTGTATTGTAAGTTGGCTCAACAAAAGTCACTGCCTTAATTTCATCAATGATTCCAACAACATCGTTATCCCACTTTAAATATTTCTTTGAATGCTCGTCCTTAAATCTATTATCATCTGGTTTTTCCATACCAATTATTATAGAAAATCTGAGGAATAATATCAATGGTATTGTTCCGCATGTCCCCCACACTCCCCCCGTTCGCATCCGTTCGTGTTTTGCCAACGAAGTTTCCAGGCGGTTCGTGGTTAAAAACTCTTCCCGCCGTTCTTACCTGGGCAAAACCGTATAACTAAACTTCGCCGTAACAGAAGGACTCATTGCAGAGCGCGTGTCGTCTTCTACAGTTAATCCGCGTGTGATCGCGTCCGCGCTGAGAGTGCCAGATTGCTGATTGTTTGTAAAAGGACGATCGTATGCTGCTACAAGAATGAACTCTTCGCCGAAAGGGGAGCCCATGCGGTAGCGAGTGTTGTCAGGTATACGGCGGGTCTGACCTGCGCGGATAAAATTGTTGTCGTTCTGTGAGCGCGGGTAAATAATTTGCGTGTTACCGTTAACATCAACATGAATAACGCGAAAATAACAATCACGCTCGGAAAAAATACGCATGCTCATATAATCGCCGTCTTTGTAAATACCGTCCAGAACATCGGGGGTTACGGTGAAAGTCCATCTGTTGTTTTTTCCGGCGTAAGGATCAACAGCGTGCTGTTTGGTTTCAAATTGGGTAAGGGTAACCTGTTCGGGAAGAAGGGAGAGTCTTCTGCGCTGTAATTCCGAAGAAGAAATTACAAAACGCGAAGAGGCAAGCACCATTCTGCTGCCGCTTGTGGAAATTAGCTGAACAGAAACTTCTGCGCCGGAATCCAGGGGAGAATAGGAGCCAATTACAACGGCTTGGACAGGGCTGCCTGTTATGGGTGTTTCAACATAAAGCCCGCGGCTTGCGACAGCAAAATCGGAACTTTCAGTTTCTGTCGCTATCTGGAACTTGTCGCGCTGACTTTGCGCGCTTGCGATAATGCTGTCTTTTAGCCAGGAAGAAAAACCGGAAACTGTTTGAGTGTCTCTGTAACTGATCCTGCCGATGGCGATTGTAGTTCTTTGATTAACAGAGCGCGCCATTTCTAGGACTGCGCGTTCAATTTCATCTTCCGCGGACGCGTTCATAAGGGAAGAAAGACGATTGTCGGATCTGACATTAAAAGCGCGCTGGCTGGAAGATGCTTTTTCTACATCGGTAGCGTAAACCGTCATGCGGTATTCATTGCCAAGAGAGCTCATTTGTCCGTGAACAAGAATTTCCGCGCCGTATTGTCTTCCCATTGAGACCATAAGATTATCGCCGACATTGCCGGTTCTGTATTGATGATTTAATTCAGCGTCAATACGTTCCATGTTACGGCGATCTACCATGATAAACTTGCCGGAGTCTTCAAGACGGCTCCAAATTTCTTCAAACAAATAATCAGAGAGCCTGCCTGTAGGAGTATTAAAAGGTATCAACGCAAGCCTTGCTCCCTGCGGCAGCCTCTGGATAAAATGAGAAGCGGCTTCCGTTATCGCGGTGTCCAGAGTAAGACTGTCCGAAGAATGAGAAGTGCCCGCGCACGAAAGCAGGATAAACGCGAAAACAATAACGGTTATACGTCCTAAAATCATAAAAAACTCCTAAATGGTAATTGATACCTTTTTTTTATAGCGTACTGCGTTGACCGGGTACGCTATATATGGTGTACTACCGTGCTATGAAGAAATCGCTGAAGCCCCATGAGTATTGTACCGGTTTTTGCTGGTATCTGAAATTTCTTCCTTCGGTTAATCTCATTACAGCGTCACGCACATAGCCTGAGAGCTGCAGTACGCTGATTTGCGCGTCGCTTCTTGGTCTTGCCATGCCGTCAAGACCGCGGACGATTGAATAAGTGAACAATCCGTGCCTGTATTGGCTGCTTTCATAAGACGGTTTGTCTCCTTCGCTGGAGGAGAGCATATAGGCATTGGTTCTGCGCAAAGAATACATAAACTGGTTCATATCCATGCCTCCTGATTGACAGGCATCGATAAAAATAAGCCGTCTTCCCGGAAGGTTAAGCGCCGATTTAAGAGTTTCGTCTGATATAGCGAATGCGCGGTTAACTTTACCGTTTTGCATTGCGGCATCTTTGGTTAGAAAATAAAATTGACCGTCTTCGTTAATGCCGTGACCTGCCATAAATATTAGAACGACATCACGCTGACCCGCTCCTTCCAGAAATCTTATGCCGGCTCTTACATTTTCCGCTGTAGGTTCTACTTCCCCGTCTGTAACAAGATACGAGTGAACGGTTCTGTATCTGTGACCTTCCTGCGCTTTAAAAGCCCTGACTATTTCTTTCGCGTCATTGCCGCAGTAACTAAGGCTTGCCATTCCCGGCAATCTGTCTGTCATTGCGTTGTCGTACCTGTTTACGCCGACAGCAAGTATCCACATGTCGGGAAGCGGCACATTTACGCCTTGAGGCGGCTCCCAGTTTACATTTACGCTTCCGATATGTCCTGAATAACCCCAGGAAACTCCGTTATACGCCATTACTTCGATACGGTTATTTCCGCTTTCCATCATGGTAACAGGAACCGTAAACTGCACATTTCTGTGTCCGCCGCGGACAGTAAGCCCGCCTGTTTGAGCTGTTAAACCTGTGGTGCCTGTCACCGCTCTCAGTTCTCTGTCGCCGAGGCGCACGCCGTTCACGAGGATTCTTATGTCTTCGATAGGACGGTTTCTGTCTGTTATGCTTACTTGAATATTTACAGTTCCGTTCCCGGTTACGGTAGTTCCTGACTGCGGAGATAAAATATTGATAACAGGCGGCCTGAATTGGGCAGCCTGCTGAATTGAAAATCTTGGTCTTTCAGGATCGGGCAATCCTCTAAGACGAGTTTCTACAATATTTGGCTTATGAAAAACATCGCTGTAGGCATCCATGCTGGTAAGATCGTTTCCGTCAATAAGCACATTGATAAAACGGTCGCCCCTAGCGGAGCCGCGGTAAAAACCATCCGGTGTTATGGTCAGCCATTCGCCGTCTAACTGTGACATTGAATTTTCCGCTTCTACAGTAAGACCTCTTCCTGCCGCTATAAACTGTTTATCTTCGCCGGAGAAGTACGCGAAACCCGCGATTTCCCTGAAATTTTTCGCATTGTAAATTCGCACAGAACCATCGTCTACGCCCGCTATGATCCTTTTTCCTCCGGCACTGTAGTTGATTGAATTTATTGTGCCGAATAAAGTTTTCATATTACCCTTGTAAATCATTGCGCCGGAAGCATCTGTATCCCATAAATGAATAGTTTTTGAAGCTTCAACACCCGCAATGATAGAGCGGCCGTCCGGGCTGAAAGAGACAGCGCGCGCCAAAGCGCCCATGCTCCAGAATGTGCCCTGACCTGTTTCAATGTTCCAGTAAGTGACTCTGCCGTCAAGAGAACCTGTTACGGCAAATCTGCCGTCCGGGCTTACGTCAACGGATTGCACATAATGCTGATGGTTAAGCGTCTTATGCAGACGGTAATTTCTCCCGGATAATTTCCAGACACGAGCTGTAAGGTCCTGGGCGCAGGAAACAAGAACAGAGCCGTCTCTGTTAAAAGCAAGGTCTGCGACGCCGACAGCGTGTCCTGATAGAGATGCTGTCTGTCTGCCTGTTGTAACATCCCAAATACGGATAGCTTTGTCGCTGGACGCGGCTGCAAGAAGTACGCCGTTAGGGTGAAACGCAAGACCCTGAACAAAATTGAGATTCCCGTGAGCGGCAATAGGACTATAGCTTAAACTGTATAATTCAACGCCGGTATCGGCATTCCATATCTTTAACTGGTTATTTTGCGCTCCCGCTCCTGCGGCGATTATCTTTCCGTCAGGGCTTATTGCTACAGAATAAATATGCCCTACATGATTTAAGCTTCGTTCAAGAACTCCGGTTTGCGCGTTCCAGATATTTACTTTTCCGCTGCTGGAACCTGATACAAGACGCTTTCCCTCCCTGTCAAGAGCGGCAGCCATTATAGCATCGGTCTTTCCGGAAAATGTGCTGATGCAGCTTCCTGTACCGGCTTCATAGATTTTGGTAGTTGTATCGCCGGAACTGGCAAGGATACGCCTTCCGTCCGCGCTCCATTGAACGGACAATATAGTATTGGAATGATCGGAAAAACGGCGTACCTCTCTTCCGGAAGCCGCGTCCCAAATCATGATTCCTCTTTTAAAATCAAATACATATAAAATGCCGCCGCCTGTTACAAGCTGCCTGCCGTCAGGGCTGAATCTCGCTCCGTAAACAACGCCGTTAAAAACGCCCTGTCCTATATTGCGGCTTCTTCCTGATTCAACATCCCAAATTCTCACCTGGGCATCCATGCCTGTGGAAACAACGCTGCGGTTATCCGGGCTCCATGAAACAGATACAACCCTGTTTGTGTGACCTGTAAAATTATTAAGTCTTGCTCCTGTTTGCGCGTCCCAGATAATAATGGTTTTGTCATGCGAAGAAGAAGCGATGCGTCTTCCGTCATTGCTGAATTCCGCGGAAATAACCGCTTCTGTATGACCTGTAAGCTTTCTAATTTCTCTGCCGTTTGAGGCATCCCAAATACGGACAGATTTATCTTCTGAGGCAGAAACAATAAACCGGCTGTCCGGGCTCCATGCGGCCGAGAAAACCATCTGATCATGTTTTAAGGTAAAAAGCGCCTGCGTATCGGAAGAAAAATCGGCATTCCAGATTTTTATGGTGCTGTCGGTAGAACCGGAAACGATTTGTTTACCATCGGGGCTCCATGCGACTTTAATCGCGGTTTGCTCATGTCCGTAATAGGAACGGAAAAGAATACCGGTTTCCGCTTCCCAGACTTTAACAGCTCCGTCCCCGTGACCTGAAACCACAAAGCGGTTGCATGGGCTAAAAGCTGATGTGTTAACTATTCCCGACACTTGCGGGAAAACTTTTACGGAGGAAGATTCATCATATTGATTTCCTTCGTAAATATCCGCCTCATAAACAGGCGCATTTTCAAAGGCGTGAATTTCCGGTGTTAAAATTGCCAGCATAAGCAGGCAAAAGCTCGCGTAACGAAAAATCAATTTTAAGTACATAATATCTCCTTGTTGTATTTTTATCATATCTTTGCGATTTAATAAAGCTAAATCGCTTCTTGCCAAAACAATAAAACCGTGCTAATATCAGCTTATGCATGAAATATTGGAAAAAATCGGGCAAACAGGCATAGTTCCTGTTATAAAAATTGATGATGTAGAAAAAGCGGTTCCGCTGGCAAAAGCATTAATGGCAGGCGGTATTCCCTGCGCGGAAATAACCTTTAGAACGGCGCAGGGCGAAGAAGCAATTAGGCGTGTGGCGAAGGAAGTGCCGGATATACTTCTGGGAGCCGGAACGGTGCTTACTGTCGATCAGGTTGACCGGGCAATAAACGCGGGCGCGAAATTTATAGTCAGCCCCGGGTTAAACCCAAAGGTAGTAGCATACTGTATCCAGAAAGGGATCCCTGTTACACCCGGCTGTGCCAATCCTTCAGACATTGAGCTGGCTTTGGAGTTCGGGCTGGAAGTAGTAAAGTTTTTTCCGGCAGAGCAGGCAGGAGGGCTTGATTATATTAAGGCAGTTTCCGCGCCGTATCCGAATTTAAAATTTATGCCCACAGGCGGAATTAGCGAAAAAAACATTTCCAAATATATCGCGTTTGATAAAATCCTTGCGTGCGGCGGTTCCTGGATGGCGCCGGCAGATCTTATAAATTCGGGGAATTTTGAGAAAATAACATCCCTTTCAAAAGAAGCGGTACAGAATTTGCTTGGTTTGCATGTCGCTCATATCGGGATTAATGCCAAAGGAGAGGAAGACGCAAAAAAAGCGGCTGCGCTTTTTAACACTTTGTTTGGTTTTGCCCTAAAGGAAGGAGCGTCTTCAATTTTCGCGGGAGATAATATCGAGGTAGTAAAAACCTCTGCTCCGGGCTCCCATGGGCATATAGCCATTGGAACTTCCAGCATTATGAGGGCAAAAGCGTATTTTCAGCGAAACGGCATCAATTTTGACCCGGCAAGCGAGAAAAAAGACGCGGGCGGCAACGTAATAGCGATTTACATGAAAGACGAAATACTTGGTTTTGCGCTGCATCTTCTGTTAAAGAAGTAGACATTATTTTGATTTTTTGGTACTCTTAAATTGTCCATTTCTGGACAAGCTAAGCTTTAGCTTAGTGCTAAGCCTTAGCTTAGCAAACCTCTTTCCTGACCGCATTATTGGCGGTTAGGCATATGGCCATAAGGAGGAACTATGCGCCGATATGAACTTACGGTTATTTTTCCCATGGAAGAAGACCAACACAAGGCAGGGCGGGAACAGATGCTTTCCGATCTTTCTGCCAACGGAGTCGAGATCGAAAAAACCGATGAAATCGGGGAACGTACTCTCGCCTATGAAATCAAAAAAAGAAAAGTGGGAAGATACGTTCTTTTGGTGATTAATTCAGACCCTGCAAAAATTACCGTCCTTGATCGTATTTTTAAGCTCAATGCCAATCTGCTCAAATTCCTGTTTGTAAGGGTAGAGGAATAACAGCATGGCAGATCTTAATCATGTTGTTTTAATCGGACGGCTTACAAGAGACGCGGAATTAAAATATACCGCGGGAGGGCAGGCTGTCTGTAAATTTTCCATTGCTGTAAACAGACGCAAGAAAGTCGGGGATTCGTGGGAAGACGAGGCGAATTTTTTTGATATTGTATTGTGGGGGAAGCAGGGTGAATCTCTTCAATCGTATCTTGTAAAAGGTAAAATGGTAGGTGTTGACGGAGAACTTCGTCAGGATCGCTGGCAGCAGGACGGACAGAACAGGTCTAAAATTGAGATAATCGCGAATTATCTTCAGCTTTTGGGCGGCGGTCAGTCCGGCGAGAGGCAGAATAACCATAATTCATCATCGCAAGGGGGGCACCCAAACGCGGCTGAAAGTTCGTTCAGCCCTGTTAAAGATGATGGTTTTACCGATGATATTCCATTTTAATTTAAGCAGTAAAAATACAAGGAGCTAATTATGTCAGACGACAGATATTTTGATAATGACCATCATTCCCGCCATGACAGGGACAGGGATATGCAGATGGATGATCGCGACGGCGATGACAGACGGGGTGGAAAGGGCAGCAAAGTTTTTTATAAAAAGAAAATTTGCAAGTTCTGCGCGCAAAAATTAAAGATAGATTACAAGGACGCGGATACGCTGCGCCGCTTTATAACAGAAAGAGGAAAAATACTTCCAAGGAGAATAACAGGCACCTGCGCAAAACATCAGCGCTCTCTGGCTCTTGCGATTAAGCAGGCAAGAAGTATTGCTCTTCTCCCTTATGTAGCAGAGTAGTATGTTTCAGGAAAACCTAAGAGAAGAAACTCAAAATAAAATATTGGGAAACTCCAATCTTATAGTGGTCGCAATCTGCACCGCTTTGTGTATGATTTTTATGAAAACAGGCTTTTTCTCTTTGGTATTTCTGGCTCCTCTGGGATACGCGGTTCTGGTATCAGGTTCTGTATGGATAACATTTTTTGCTGTTGCGGCTGCAAATCTTGTTATAAGCGCATTGCTGAATTTGCTCAGCAGAAGCACAGGCAATTTTATGATGGAGATTTTCTATTTTTCATCATTATTTCTTGCGTATATCTGGGCAGTCGGCGGAAAAAACTTAAGGTCTGCATACAGGTTTATGATAGCCGCGGCTGCGGGGTCTTTAGCTTTTTTCTTTTTTATCTGGGTTTCAAGAGGCGATATTGCGGAAATACTTGCAGAAATGTCACAGATACTGTCTTCGGTACTTGTCTCTTCCAACGAAGCGTTTGAAGTATTTACATCAGACAGAGTGCTGGAAATGATGCAGATTATTTCTGTCCGCGGAGGAATCTTTGTAAGCATGTTGTTTATGCTGTTTTTAAACCGTCAATTGGCGCTTGGCGCATTGCGGTTTATGAAAAAAGACAAAAATATCCGTTTTTTGGATCTTGATAAATTTGTTGTTCCGTCAAATATTATATGGTATTTAACAATTACGCTTGCAGTGGTTGTTATAACAAGTTTATTAAGAATTGAAATTCTGGAAATATTGTCATGGAATGTATTGGTTGCGGGTATTATACTTTTTATGGTTCAGGGAACAGGGGTTGTAATGCATTTGCTTTCAAAACGTTCTTCCTTTTTCAGGATTGCTTTTGCGGTATTATTATTCTTTTTATTGATAAGCCCATTGGGTTTTATCGCGATAATAGCATTATTCATTTTAGGCGTAGCAGAAAATTGGCTGTCCCTAAGGAAAAAACCTTTGGTAAACAGCCAAACAGGATGATGCCCTACTCCGGGCAAACAGCTGCTTTTTTGCGGCTGAATTTTAAGAAGATGTAAATATTACATCGGGGAGCTTGGTATGAAAGTTATTTTAAACAAGGATCTTTCGCCGCTTGGCGAAGAGGGAGACGTGAAAGATGTAGCGAAAGGTTATGCCCGCAACTATCTTTTTCCAAGAGGTATAGCATTGCCTTATACCCCTCGCATGATAAAACTGATAGAAGAACGCAGGGCAGAAATTGAAGCGCGCAAGGAACAAAAGCGCCTTGACGCAAGGGGTCTTAAAGAAAAACTGGATGCTCTGGAAATAACAATTACTATGCCTGCCGGGGCTAACGGAAGATTATACGGCGCTGTTACAAATCAGACTGTGGCAGATGAGCTTGTAAAAAGCGGTTTTCAGATTGAACGCAAGCGCATAGAACTTGCCGGAAACGGTTTTAAAAGCGTTGGTAAATACAAGGCAACAATTAAACTTTATGAAAACCAGTCTGCGGAAATTACCATTATAATTGCAGCGCAGGAAATAAAAACTGAATCGGCGCCTTCCAAACCGGCTCCGAGACGCGGAAGAAGAGATGATAACAGAAGAGATGCCGCCTCCGCAGGAGCCGGGTATAATACATCTGTGCAAAAAGAAAATGCGGCTGTAGAAGAGGAAGCCCCCGCGGAAACTCCGTCTGAACAATAGGCTAAAATATGGCTCAGTCTTTAAAAGACAAAACCCCTCCTCATGATGATGATCTGGAGCAGGCTACCTTAGGCAGCATGCTCTCTGATCATGATACTGTAACAGCCGCGATACAAATGCACCTGCGCCCGGCAGACTTTTATTCCCGCGCGAATATAAAAATATTTGAAGCGATAATGTCTCTTGACGATAAAGGAAAAAGGCCGGATATTCAAACCGTTGTTCAGGAATTAAAAGCAATGGGCAAACTGGAAGAGGCGGGGGGCGCTTCATATGTTTCAAGCCTTACATCGGTAATTCCTTCCAGCGCGAATATTGATTATTACGCGCAAATGGTAAAAAACTATTCTCTTAAAAGGTCACTTTTAAAGGTTGCTTCCAAAATAGGGGTTAGCGCTTATGATGAGTCAAAAGATTCAAGGGAAATGCTGGAAGAGATACAGCAGACCATTTTTGAACTTTCCGATGACAGACAGGTTTTTTCTATTAGGAAAATAAGGGAAATATTAAAACAAACCGTAAGTATAATAGACCTTGCAATGAAATCAAAAGGCGCTATAGTAGGCATATCCAGCGGTTTTGAAAAACTGGATCAGATGACTTCCGGTTTCCAGCGCGATGAATTTATTGTAATTGGCGCGCGTCCGTCTGTCGGGAAAACAGCGCTTGCGTTGAATATGGCGTCTCATATTGCTTTTCATGAAAATAAGCCGCTCGCTTTCTTTTCTTTGGAAATGTCCGATATCGCGCTGGTTCAGCGTCTTATAAGCAGCGAAGCTATGGTAAAGGCGCAAAATCTGCGTAATGGTTTTTTAAGCGGAGAGGAATACAGGCAGGTAATTAAAATAATGGGCGTAATTGATGAGGCTCCGTTTCACATTGTGGATATTTCCAATATGAAACTTCTGGATCTTCGCGCCCAGGCAAGGAAGATGAGAGCCCAGCAGCAGGTAGAAATCATTTTTATTGATTATATAGGGCTTATTGATCATGAAAATAAATCCATGAAAAGATTCGAACAAATGTCGGAAATTTCAAGGTCTTTAAAGAGCCTTGCACGCGAACTGCATATACCGGTAGTTGCTCTTTGCCAGTTGACCCGCGACGCGCAGAATGAAGCGCCTACACTTGCTCATTTAAGGGATTCCGGCTCTATTGAACAGGACGCGGATTTGGTTTTATTTCTGAACAGGGAGCATAAAAAAGCGAAAAAAGGAGAGGAAGAACAGGTTTCTACGGATATAATTCCTACAGATTTGATTATTGCCAAACAGAGGAATGGTCCTATCGGCAAAATAAAGCTGGAATTGGCGGCGCAATATAACAAATTCAGGCCTCTTTCCAAAGAAAACGCAAATTCCGATTAAATATAACTTGTATAATTTTAATTATCTGGTATAATAATATGACAGGGAGGATCTATGGCTTTTGTAGATGAATATGATTTTGATTTACTGAAAAACGAAGCGGAAATTATGGTAATCCGCGAAATTGAACAACAGCTTAAAAACGCTCATAAAGAAATGTGCCGCTGTAATGAATGTATTGTTGACATTGCCGCTATCGCGTTAAACTCTGTTAAACCGCTTTACAGGTTTTCACTGCTTGGAGCTCTTTATGCTTCTCAGGCTATGACAGAAAAAGCGTATGCAGACGGCGTAAAACAGGCTGTTATGCAGGCAATAAAAAAAGTGAAGAAAAATCCGTCTCACGACTAATATATTATTTTGCCGGTAATTTCTCTGCCGCTGACAAGAGTCCAGCTGTCTTTTTGAATTGAGAAAACCGCCTGTATTTTTCCGCCGCTGTCATGCCAGGCAATATTACCCTCGCTGTCAAGGCATAAAAATGTGTTTGTGCCGCCAAGAAGTTTTACAGGAAGCCCGCGCGTTCTTTCAAAAGATTTAATATCAGGCGTTAGTATTTTTGCGCCGTCACTGTCGCAAAGGATAGCCGGAGCGCCTTGAGTCTCTGTAATTGATAAATTATGAGCTTCTCCTCCATAAGAATATAAACTGTTTTGGAAAGAGGGATCTGATAGTTTTAAAAATACTGTATTTAAACTTTCCTCATGCCGCTGTATAGCCGCGCCGTATGCTCCGGATTTTCCTATGTAAATAGCAAGACCTGCCATAATTCCTGTTAAATTGCCGTGAGAAAAAGGAACTGTCTCTCCTGTTCTGATACTCACAGATAAAAAAGGACTGTTGTTATTTATAACACTGCGGCTGACTATTATATAGTTTTCGTTTAAAAACGCGATATCAATGGCGCCGACAGAAGAAAAAGTAAAAAAAGGCCTTCTGGAGTCGGACACGGCGTTTGCATCCAATGCCGCACCTAAATTATAACCTGTAATATTTCCGCCGGAATCCAGGACTATTATTCTGGAGTTTAACACAGAAATTGCGCGCAGAGGAAACCGCCCTGAGAGAAATTCAAGGCTTTGCCCCTCAGACTGCGGATTTTCATTGTTTGCTTTTATTAAAATCGGATGGAGTCTGGTGTTTTCGGTTTGCCAGAGAATATAATAATCTTCATTTGAAAATGTAAATGAAGTTATTTTATTGTAATTTTCGCTTTTTGCAAAAGTAACGCCGGAGTTTTGTATATTGCTGTAATCCAGCGGGATAACAGAAAAATAGCCGTCTTCTGTAAAAAAGGCAATTGTATTTTGTGAAGAAGCAATTTCTGTAATCTGCGAATTAAAGTGATATGTAAAAGGTACAATGGTATTCTGTCTTGAAAGCATGAGAATGTTATCTTTGGAAGTTGCCAATATTAAACTTGTATTAAAAGCGATGGAATTGATTGTATTTTCCAGAGACAAAGGGAGCCTTTGGCGCGTAACAAGCCTTCCGTTTCTGTCAATGGAAAAATGGTATAAAATAGAGTTATTGTTTCTTTGATCCAGACAGTAAAAACCGTCGCTTGAAAGGCAAAGGACGGCGTTTCTTCCAATGTTTTCCATGCTGTCAAGCAGCAAGCCTGTTGTGGTATCTACAATTTGCAATCCGTCATGATTAACACCTGCAAGGAAGCGGTTGTTGCCGAAAACAACAGGTCTTAATAAAGAGGGCGGAGCCTGAAAACTGCCTGTTACAGTTTGTGTTTCAATATCAAAGTAGAATAAACTTCCCGAGTAATATGAACTTTCGCCGTGTTCGCTTTGATATACAAGCATATTGCGTTCCGCTCTGCCTGTTACGGCATATGAAGTTTTGCCGGAAGGAATAACGAGGTCTTTTATAACTTCACCTGTAGAAGGATTTAAAATTGTTAAAGGATATCCGTCTATGCCTGCCGCAATAAGGAAATTTCCTGTCGCGGAATAATTAATAAATGTGACGGGTTTATTTGAATGTACAGTGAAGAGCTTTTCTTTAAGGGCAAAGTTCCATGCGGATATTCTGTAACTGTCAAAACTTGCCTCTTCTATAATGCAAATTTCATTTTTTGCAGGGTGTTTTACAACTGATTGAATTCTATATGAAGTTAACTGAAAACGATCGATTGATGTTCTTTGGTTTATATTCCATGTAACCAAAAAACCGTCTTCGCCGCAGGTAAGAACTGTATTTCCATTATGGATAACAGCTGTTACATTTCCTTTGTGTCCGCCGTACAACTCCGTTGTAATTAAAAACAGCAAAGAGAAAATAAAAATTAATCCCGCTTTTTTCATAAAAAACATCCTTGTTAAACATCCCTGTTTTTATTGGCGAACAAAAAACAATATGTCGCCGAATACAGCCAGAACAAGCAGGCTGAAAATAATAGCCATGCCTGCTGCCTGAAAAATGGAAACCGCTTTTGGAGGAATTGGTTTTCTGCGGATTAATTCTATAAGGAAAAGGACGATCATTCCGCCGTCAATAATTGGAAGGGGGAGAAGGTTCATCACGCAAAGGGCAATTGATATAAGAGCGATAAATTCAATCGTGGAGCGAAGTCCCATTCCAAAGCTTTGTCCAAACCCCTGTGTTGCCATGTCACCTATCATGTAGGTAATGCGTACAGGACCGGAAACTGCCTGAGTGAGGTCTATTCCCATAAAAAGGAGCCTTAGGCTTTTTATGGAAACGGTAAGTGTTTTTATGCTTTCAGTAATTCCTTTTGCAAAAGCCGCCGGTATTGAAAGTCTTGGAGTGCGGTATTGAATTGAAGCCCATGAAAACCCAAGTTCCCCTGTTAGTTCCTCTTCGCCGAAAAACGCTTCCCGCGCGAAACCTTCTCTTTCATAAACAAGCGCCAAAGCGCCGGGATTTTCTTTTCTTATTCTAAAAAGATCCAGGCTGTTTTTTATATTTTCGTCATTGGCGCTTATGATAATATCTCCGGGTAAAAGACCTGCGCGCTGTGCGGGAGAATCATCTGTTACGCTTTCTATAACAGGATCTGCCCAAAAAGAAATACCTATCCTTCCGGCTCCGCTGGATTTATCAAGAGCGGGAACAACGCTTATCTGGTGTATTTCCCGGGCAACGCCAACGTCTCTTTCAATCAGCATATCAAGAGTATTATTTGGATTTAAAGCCGTTAATTCCTGTATTTCATGATAGTAATTTATCGCGCGGCCGTTGATACTGATTATTCTATCGCCTGTTTTTAAACCTGCCTCATCCGCAGGATATGTTACACCTTCAGCTAATTCCGAATAAAGAACGATTTTGTTGGAAAGGGTATTTATTTCTATGCCAAAACCCCAAAGGAAAGACAGCAAAACAACAGCGAAAATTAAATTAAAAAAAGGACCCGCAAAAGCGACAAGAATCCGCGCCTGCGGGCTTGCCCCAAGGTATGAGCCTTCCAGCGGTTTTACGCCGTTTTTCATCTTTTCCCATACTTCTTTATAGTCTCCCTCTCCCTTCATTTTGCAGTATCCGCCGATAGGAAACATTCCAAGACGGTATTCAACAGCGCCTATTTTCTTTTTTAAAATGGGGTTGCCCCAGCCTATGGAAAAAGCTTCTACATCAATTTTAACAAGCCTTGCGGCGAGAAAATGCCCGAGTTCATGGATAAATACCACAATTCCAAGACCCAAGAGTCCCAGCGCTATTTTTAAGACTAACATATAAATTCCTTAACATTATAATATCACATATTATATATTTTGTTAATAATAAGACCTGCTTTTTTCCTTGCTTCCGTGTCGGCTTTTTGCACATCTTCAAGGTTTGTATAATCAAAGCTCCAGTCCGATTCAAGTACATTTTCTGTTACTTTCGCGATATCCAAAAACCTGATTTTTTCATCCAAAAAAGCCGCAACCGCTTCTTCATTAGCCGCATTGTAGGCGCAGGGGTAAAGACAGCCAAACCTTGCAGCCTGGTATGCCAAAGAGAGCATAGGGAATTTATCTGTGTCGGGTTTGTAAAATTCAAGGGTAAGATCATCAAAGTTAAGATGTTCAAGGGTTGATGGTTTAATTTGAGGCCAATACAGGGCATCATGGATGGGATGCCGCATATCAGGCTTTGAAAGCTGGGCATAAATTACACCGCTGGAAAGGCGGATCATGGAATGTACGATACTTTGCGGATGGATTACCACTTTAATTTTTTCCGGCACTATATCAAATAACACGCAAGCCTCTATAATTTCCAGCCCCTTATTAGCCATAGAAGCAGAATCAATAGTAATTTTTTTGCCCATTTTCCAGGTAGGATGAGATAGCGCATCCAGAACCGTAACTTTTTCCATCTGCTCTAAACTAAATCCCCTAAAAGCCCCCCCCGAAGCCGTCAATATAATTTCTCTTAAAGTATTATTCTCTCCCCCCTCTCTCTTCTCTTCTCCCTCTTCTCCGCGTCCTCCGCGCCCCCGCGCCTCCGCGAGAGGCTCTTGCAACAAAAATTTCAACAAATGAAACACAGCAGAGTGCTCAGAATCTACAGGAATAATATTAACATTTTTCTTTGCAGCTAAATCCAAAACAAGTTTTCCTGCCATGACAAGTGTTTCCTTATTCGCGAGCGCAAGATTTGAGCCCGACTCAAGTGCCGCCAAAGAGGGTATGAGCCCCTGTGCTCCTGATATGCCGTTTATTGTTATGTCGGCATTGGCGTTTTTAATTGCTTCTGTCAGTTTATCAATTCCGTCTGTTTCTGTTTGTACGCAAGAGGCGAGAGGCCATTTAGCTTTAAGTTCGCTCAAGTGTTGGCGGCGGGATGTAAGAAGGACTACTTCAAAGTTTTTAAGGTCGCGCGATATTATATCAAGCGCGCTTTTTCCGATTGAACCGGTTGCTCCCAGAACAGCGATTCTTTTTTTCATTACACAATAATAAGAAGCTTATAAAGCATATAGAATACGGGGGCGGCTACAACAATAGAATCGATTGAATCAAGAATACCGCCTCTTCCAAGCATTAAATTGCCGGAATCTTTAAAATCACAACTTCTTTTAATTGCGGACTCTGCAAGGTCTCCCGCAATGCCCGCTATCCCTGTAAAGAAACCAAGTATGATAGCGCGTAAGAGCAGGGCAGATTCCGGCGCATCGTAAAAAATACCGGGGAAAATAAAAACTGTGCAGATAGAGACAATGATGCTGCCCAGTATTCCGCCTATAAAGCCCGCTATGCTTTTATTCGGGCTGACAGCGATAATGCCGCGGTTTTTTTCGCCGAACAAAGTTCCAAAAAGCCATGCAAGAGAATCGCTTGCTATAATGATTATTAAAAAAAGAAGTATCGCAAAATTATTTCCCCAAAGATTCATTTTTATTACCCAGAACATAAAAAAGCCCGGATAAATAAGGAGCGCGAATCCGCCTATTACTTTATTAATTACAGCGTCTATTTCTGTATTACGGGTAAAAATACCAGACAATAAAGCCCAGCCGGCTCCGGACATTATAAGGACGGGAACTATCCAGTCGGGAAGAGACAGGCTGATGTTAAGAGTTATTGCCAAAGGAGCCAGCGCTCCAAATAAAAAACTTTCTATTTTTGAAATACGGATATTCTTTTTTTCCAGCATGGAAGAAAATTCAACTGCTCCTATCGCGGAAAGGAGAATTGAAACTATATTCATGGCAAGGTTATGCAGGTAGGGGAGAAAGAGAACAAGGACAACAACTGCCGGGAGTCCGATAAAAAATATTAATAATCTTTCTATCAGTTTTTTCATAAACATCACCTTGTCTTAATGCCGCCATACCGGCGTTCTCTGTTTTGAAAAGAAGCAATTGCTTCTTCCAGATCTTCCTTTTCCCACTCAGGCCACATCTTTTCAGAAATATAAAGTTCTGAATATGCTCCCTGCCAAAGCAGGAAATTACTTGTTCTGTATTCGCCCGCTGTGCGTATAATCAAATCAGGGTCCGGAATATCAGGATTATCAAGATATAATGATATATCTTTTTCGCTGATATTCATACCCTGGTTATTCTGATAAAACTTGCGCACAGAGCGCACGATTTCATCCCTGCCGCCGTAATTGATGGCAAGTATAACCTGCATCCCGTCAAAGCTGCCGGTATCCTCAATGGATTGCCGAAGCTCTTTTTGAATGTCAGGCGGTAAAGCAGCCATATCTCCCGCATAACGGGTGCGAATTCGATTTTGTCTGCTAAACTCGAATTCTGCCCGTAAATACTGCTTTACCAGATTCATTATAAAACTTACTTCTTCAGAAGCGCGTTTCCAGTTTTCTGTTGAAAATGCATAGAGCGTTAAATACTTAACCCCAAGTTCACTGGCTGCCTTTACAATCCGCTTTGCGGTTTTTAAACCTTCAAGGTGTCCCTGGGTGCGAATTAGACCGCGTTTTTCCGCCCAGCGACCGTTTCCGTCCATAATAATGCCAATGTGGGAAGGACTCTTCTCCATTACACTTCCATAATCTCCTTCTCTTTTTCTTCAAGGATTTTATTTACCTGTTCAATGTAGCTGTCTGTAAGTTTCTGCAGTTCCGCGGTGCCTTTTGACTCATCATCTTCGGTAATTTTTGAATCCTTTAAAAGTTTTTTTAATTCTTCATTGCCGTCTCTTCTGATATTGCGAACCGCAACTCTGGATTGTTCAGCCTGAGCTTTTGCCTGCTTTACAAGGTCTTTGCGTCTTTCTTCTGTCAGAGGCGGGATGGAAATACGTATCACTTTGCCGTCGTTTGAAGGATTTAAAGAAAGTTCCGAAGAACGGATTGCTTTTTCTATTTCTGTAATCAGGTTTTTATCCCACGGTTGAATTACTATAAGCCGTGCCTCGGGAACAGAGATATTTGCAACCTGATTAATAGGCGATTTCTCTCCGTAAGCATCAACGCGAATTCTGTCAAACAGGGCGGCAGAAGCGCGCCCCGTTCTGATTGCCGCAAATCCTTCTTTAAGACTCGCGACAGATTTTTTCATCCGCTCTTCGCTGGAAGATAGACAATCCTGCATAAATCACTCCACGCCGACTTTGTAGTAAACATATTCGGTTATAGCAAGTTTTGCTCCCGCTTTCTGCGCGCATTCTTCGATAGCTTTGGCAACATTAAGTTTATCATTGATAACATAATCCTGTTCCATAAGGCTTATCTCGGTAAGATATTTGGACATTTTACCCTGAAGAATTCCGTTAAGAACATTTTCCGGTTTACCGGCAAGTTTTTCGTCTTTTTTCATTTGCGCGCGGAAAAGTTCTTCCTGTTCTTTAAGCCAGGCCTGATCAATTTTTGTCCTGTCGATAGCCGCGGGATTAAATGCGGCAATGTGCATTCCAAGCGTAAACATAAAGTTTTTAACTTCTTCGTTTTTAAAGATTTCCGGTTTGTCAGATTCGCATTTTACCAATATTCCGATGTTACCGTCACCGTGTATATACTGGGTAATAAATTCATTTGCGGATGCTTTTACCTGACAGAGCCTCTTAAGCCCCATGTTTTCGCGGATTTTTGTCGCAAGATCCTGCACAAGACCGTGAAGTTCATCGGTGGGAGCATTCAAATCTTTGGAAAGTACGATATCGGCAATTGTGCCGCCCAGAACGATAAACTCGGGGTTTCTCGCGACAAAATCGGTTTCAGCATTCAGTTCAACAAGCGCCGCGCTGCTTCCGTCGTCTTTTATTTTAATAAAAACTTTTCCCTGATTGGTAGCACGCCCGGCTCTTTTTTCAAGAGCGGCAAGTCCTTTTTCCTTAAGAAGTTTTTCTGCTTTCGCAAAATCTCCGCCTGTAGTAACAAGCGCGTTTTTACATTCCATTGGTCCCGCTCCGGTCGCGTCACGAAGTTTTTTTACATCACTAGCGCTAATATCAGCCATTATATTCTCCTTTTAGATTATTCGTCATTGTAAACTTTATCAACATCAACCCGAATCTGAGTGTCTTCGTCGTCATCTTCGCTAACCTCTTCATCTGCTTTTGCAGCTCTGTAGGCTTCTTCGGTTGTGTATTTTTCGATATCAATTTCCCTGTCTTCTTCCCTGATTGAAGCGTCGTTCATGAGACCTTCCATATCTTCATCTTCGTCACCAAGTGTTTCGATGATCTTAAGGCCAACCTCGTTATCGGCTTCTATTACCGCGTTCGCGATAATCTGGGTAAACAGTGTAATTGCTCTTATAGCATCGTCGTTTCCGGGAATGGGGTAGTCTATGCCTTCCGGGTTACAGTTTGTGTCAACGACCGCGACTATCGGTATCCCCTGACGCTGCGCTTCCGCTACCGCGATTGTCTCTTTCCGCGTATCAATTATGAAAAGAATACCCGGCAGTTCCTTCATTTCCTTTATGCCGCCGAGGTTTTTCTGAAGCTTTATGCGTTCTTTTCCGCGGGACGCGATCTCTTTTTTTGTGAGATTTTCAAAGGTGCCGTCTACTTCCATCTTTTCAAGTTTTTTAAGGCGTAAAAGTGATTTTTTAATGGTGACGAAGTTTGTCAGCATACCGCCAAGCCAGCGGTTGTTAATGTAGTACATTCCGCAGCGTTCAGCTTCTTTCTGGACAGCCTGCTGCGCCTGTTTTTTTGTTCCTATAAAAAGCACGGTTTTTCCTGCCGCTACGGTTCTGCGTACCGCTTCATAGGCATCCTTGATAGACTGGATTGTCTTTTGCAGATCGATGATGTGAATACCGTTCCTTTCGGCGAAGATATATTTCTTCATCCGCGGATCCCAGCGTTTCACCTGATGGCCGAAATGTACTCCTGATTCCAGGAGATTCTTCATGGTTACAACAGCCAAATTTTCCTCCTAACGTACGGGCTTTACCCTCTTGGTATGAAAACCCATCCACACTATATCTCATTGGAGGCAGTTTCCCGCTCCAACGGAAATTCGTCTACCCGCTTGACCTACGGTCAGGCATAAGGGTAGCCGTTACTTTTCAGCATGACATAAAATTCTCTTAATGGCAAGCCCGCCACAGTGCTGGGGGAGCCTTTTATCTGGGTAATAAAACAGCTTGCCAGTTCCTGGATACGGTAAGCGCCCGCGACCCCCTGCCATTCATTTGTGTCAAGATACCATTCTATTTCCTTATCTGAGAGAGGCGCGAAAGTAACAGTGCAGGAAGCGCTTGTGCAATCGATTTTTTTTGTAATACCGTTGTATAACGCGACAGATGTTACAACTTTATGCTGTTTTCCCGAAAGTTTGCCGAGCATTCCTGCCGCTTCTTCACGGTCTGCGGGTTTTCCGAATATTTTATCGTTTAGGGAAATAACCGTGTCCGCGCCGCATATCCATTTGGGCAGGCGGTTATTCATTATCTCGATAACTTTTTCAACTTTTTTTACAGCAAATTCCTGTGTTAATTTAAGAGGATTTGTCTGTGTTGTAAGACTTTCGTCTATATTCGCAGGCAGTATACTGAAAGGTAATCCCATCATTTTAAAGTACTCCTGCCTGCGCAGAGAGCCTGAAGCAAGTATAATTGATTCCATTGTAGTATTTTTATGAATATAAAAAAATAAGTCTACCAGTGGACAGTGGGTAGCGGACAGTATATAATGACTTGATAATGAGCGAATTTACTCATCTCCATGTACATTCTGACTATTCTCTGACGGATTCTGCCGCATCCATAAAGTCGCTTGTTGAAAAAGCGGAAAAACTTGGGATGTCGCATCTTGCTCTTACAGATCATGGTAATTTATTCGGCGCTATGGAATTTATTTCTATATGCGAAAAGCGGAAAAGTTCCGTTAAACCCATAATAGGCTGCGAAGTATATGTCGCGCCCGGCTCGCGTTTTGACAAAAAAGAAGCAAATAGCGCAAAGGATTACTATCATCTGGTGCTTTTGGCAGCCAACAACAAGGGATATCTTAATCTTGTAAAACTTTGCTCTCTTGCGTATATCGACGGTTTTTACAGAAGACAACGCGTAGATAATGATCTGCTTAAAGAATACCGTGATGGGCTTATCGCTCTTTCTGCCTGTGTTTCCGGGGAGATTCCATCCTTAATAAACGCGGGTAAAACAGAAAAAGCGAAAGAGAAGGCTGTTTTTTACCGCGACCTTTTCGGCAAAGACATTGACGGAAACCCGAACTTTTATCTTGAAATCATGGATCACGGAATGCCGTCGGATGATTTAAAAGGTTTAAGTTTATCGCAAAAAGAAATAAATAAAGTTATAGCGGATATTTCCAAAAGCACAGGTATTCCCCTTGTTGCTACAAATGATGTTCATTATCTGGAAAAAGATGATTATATATCCCATGATATTCTTCTTTGTGTAGGAACAAAGAAAAAGCGCGCGGAAGGCTCGCGCAAAAAATTCTATGGAGATCAGTTTTATTTTAAATCAGGCGAAGAGATGGCTTCTCTTTTTAGTGAATATCCGCAGGCAATTGAAAATACCATGAATATTGCTCATAGATGCAAAACAGATGTGCCAAACAGAAAAAAAGAGCTAAAACAATTTTTGCCTAAATTTGAAATCCCTGCCAGCTTTGAAAACTCAAGTGTTTATCTGCGTCATCTTACAATGGAAGGATTAAAAAAAAGGTATGAGTTAACAGATGAATGGCAAACAGCGCAGGAGCGGGCAAACTTTGAACTTGATACCATTATCAAAGAAGGATACACAGGTTATTTTCTTATCGTAGAAGATTTTATAAGGTTTGCAAGAGAAAAAGGAATACCTGTTGGACCCGGGCGCGGCTCCGGAGCAGGTTCAATTGTCGCATACGCTCTTAAAATAACAGATATTGATCCTCTTAAGTATAATCTTCTTTTTGAACGTTTTTTAAATCCTGAACGTGTCTCCATGCCGGACTTTGATATAGATTTCGCTAACGAAGGACGCGAAGATGTTATAAAATATGTCACGCAGAAATACGGGGAAGATAAAGTAGGGCAGATTATTACCTTTGGAAGGCTGGGCGCAAAAGCTGTAATTAAAGATGTAGCGCGTGTATTGGGAATTTCTGTAGACGAGACAAATAAAATAACAAAGCTAATCCCCAAAGATCCAAAAATTACATTAAAAAAGGCATTTGCGCAAGAACCAAAATTAAAGGAAATGGAAGAAGATGCCCGCTATACGGAACTTTTTGTTCACGCAAGAAAACTGGAAGGGCTAAACCGTAATTCTTCGATACACGCGGCAGGTGTGGTAATAGGAAAACAGCCTCTTATTGATTTAGTGCCTTTATATAAAGAAAGAGGCGATTCAAAAAAAGGAAAACTGGGCGGTATAGCAACGCAGTACAGCATGAATTATCTGGAAAATTGCGGTCTTATAAAAATGGATTTTTTGGGTTTAAAGACGCTTGATGTTATTAAAAATACAGAAGAGTTAATAAGGCAAAGAGACGCAGATTATTCGGATTTTTCCATAGAAAAAATCAGCCTTGAAGATCCCGCTACCTATAAAATGCTGGGCGAAGGAAACAGTTTTAGTATATTCCAGTTTGAAGCGGACTGGATGCAGGATTATCTTAAGCAGGCTAAACCATCATCAATAGAAGATTTAATAGCCATGAACGCCATGAATAGGCCGGGTCCCATGAAAAACATGCCGCATTTTATCGCGTGTAAAACAGGCAAATCTCCTATTACATTTCCGGATCCAAGTTTAAAGGAGATACTAAAAGAAACATACGGCGTTACCGTTTATCAGGAACAGGTAATGAAAATAGCGCAGATAATCGCCGGATTTTCCCTTGGGCATGCGGATGAATTACGCAGGGCAATGGGAAAAAAAATAATGGAAGTAATGGTCAAGGAGAGAGTAAAGTTTATAGAAGGGGCAAAAGAAAAAGGTTTCAGCGAAAAAAAAGCGGAAGATATTTATAAACAGCTTGAACCTTTTGCGGAGTACGGATTTAATAAAAGCCATTCTGCGGCTTATGCTGTTATAGCATACCAAACGGCTTATTTAAAAGCGAATTTTCCGGCAGAATTCATGGCAGCCAACCTTACAAACGAAATAAACGCTACAGATAAAGACAGACTTCCAACCTGTATAGAAGAAACAAGAAAAATGGGATTTGTAATTGAACCTCCCGATATTAATAAATCCAATATGTATTTTTCTGTAGTAAACGGATGTATAATTTACGGATTTATGGGAATTAAGGGCATAGGTGAAGCGCCTGTCAGAGAAATTATTTCTCACAGACAGAACGGACCTTATAAAAGTTTTATAGATTTTCTTGACAGGGTGGATATAAAATTAATCGGAAAAAAAGTAATTGAACTGCTTGTTAAAACAGGCGCCTTTGATAATTTTGGAATATCCCGGGAAACGCTGGAAGGTAATTTTGAAAAAGCGGTAGAGTATGCTCTTAAAAAGAAAGAAGACAAGGAATTCGGGCAAACCAACCTTTTTGAGGATGCGGGCGAAAGTGATATGCCTGATTTTAAATTCGAGGAATTTAAGCAAAAAAGCCGCTTTGACAGATTAAACGAAGAAAAAAAGCTGATAGGTTTTTATTTTTCAGGGCATCCAATGGATGAATACAGGGAATTATGGCAAAATACAGTAAATGTAAATATTGGAGACACAGAAAACCTTAAACCTGTAAATTGTGTACTGGTAGGCATAATAAAAAAATTAAAAACAATAAATACAAAAAAGGGAACCAAAATGGCTTTTGCCGTTCTTTCAGATTACAACGGAGATATAGAAGTTACTTTTTTCCCTGCTATTTGGGAAAAAATATCAGATAAGATTGAAAATGACAGGGTTTCCATATTAAAAGGAAAAATAGATTTTCAAAAAGACAAGGAAAAATACAGCTTTATTACAGAAGAAGTTTTAGGCAGGCAGGAAGTATCAGGGACTGTAAAAGAATTAAAAGAGACAGAAGAAAAGGATAAAGTGCATAAAATTGCCTGGAAATATATGGCAGATTTAAAAAGTTCATATATTCATCTTGCTAAAAAAGGTAATTATACGATAATTGGCTATTTAAAAAGAATTAGAGAGCATAAAGACAGGAATGAAAATGATATGGCTTTTGGAACTCTTGCAGATTTTGAAGGCGATATAGACCTTGTCTTTTTTTACAAAGTTTTCGCGGAATGCAGGCATTTGCTGAATATTAATGAAATAATTGCTTTTAAAGGGAGCATTGATCCTGATAACGAACGCAGTCCCGAAAAAATCAGTTTTAGGGTAACGAGTGTCGCGGATTTTCCGCAGTTAAGCAGGAGCGCTTTAAGAAAGGAAGCAGCAGGCGAGGAGCCTTTAATGCCGGAACTCAGGAAAATTGTAGAAGAGCAGCTTGATGAAGTGCATGTTAAATTAAAAGCGCAGGATTTATACAGTGATGAAAGTTTAAGCGAGCTGCGAGATTATCTTGCGGAAAACTCCGGTTCCAGCACTATTTATATCCATATTCCTGTAGCGCAGGGAGAACAAAAAATAAAAACTGTTTCAGGATTGAATATTGCAAAAGATACGCTGGATGGATTAAGAAAATGTAAATGTGTATCAGAGGTATGGAGGGTATAATGCGTATACTTTTTGGTTTGCTTGCGGCTTTGGCAGGTATTTATTCTCTTTTTATATTTATTCGTATTATACTGTCGTGGTTTTCAAAGTCCTCGGGCACTAAATTAGAGTCTTTTCTGCAAATTGTAACAGATCCGTATCTTAACTGGTGGAAGAAAAATTTAAACCTGCGCATTGCTTCTTTGGATTTTTCTGTAGTAGCCGCAATTGTAACTCTGTCCCTTTTGCAGACCATATTCCATTCTCTTTATATTTCAGGCAGCATAACAATAGGCAATATACTTGCCATTGTATTATTTGCATTATGGTCAATTGTGTCATTTATCGCGGGGTTTTGCGTTGTAATTATTGTTTTGCGCGCAATAGCGTATTTTACAAACAGGAATATATACAGCAGATTTTGGGGTACTGTAGATTCTATTTCTCAGCCGATTTTATACCGTATGAACAGGATTATTTACGGAAATAAAACAGGTAATTATTTAAAAGGCATGATTTTCTCCGTTTTAATACTGACAGGAATAATTATAGCAGGAAGGTTTCTTGTTATGTACCTTGCGAATATCTTAAGGGCTTTGCCGTTTTAATGTTTTTAGGTTCAATTTCCGCCCCAATTAATACATTTTTTAAAAAAGCAGGCGCTTCAATTCCAAAACTCGCGCGTCTTGGAATATTTACCATAGCGGATTTGCTTCGCCATTATCCAAGAGACTGGGAAGACCGCAAAACAAAAGTTCCTATAAAAGATTTTGAAAAATCCGCTGTTTGTACATCTGTTACCGTTGTCGCGCGGGAATTCAGCGGATACGGCGCAAACAGGTTCATGAAAGTTTATGTAAAAGACGAAGAGGGTCACCCTGATTCTCACGCTGTATTGATGTTTTTTAAAATAAATAATCGTTCATGGATAGAAAAGCAGCTTGTAGTAGATTCAAAGATTAATATTTACGGGAAGTTTAAGTATAGAGCGAATGAGATACAGTCATCGGCATTTGATTATGAACTTTTTTCTTCATCTGAAAGTTTCGGAAAAATAATGCCTATTTATCCTTTAACTTCAAAACTAGCGCAGAAAACGCTAAGGCGTTTTGTTTTAAATGCCTTGCAGCAATTTAAAGATATAGAAAATGAACTTCCCTGCGAAATTATTAAAAAATACGACCTCTTGGCTAAAAAAGACGCTCTAAGGGCAATCCATTATCCATTATCTTTTGAAGAGCTGGAAAAAGCAAAAAAAACTCTTATCTATGAAGAATTATTTTATCTTGAAGTAATGATAGCAAAACGCGCTCTGGAAAGAAAAAAAATAAAAACTCAGTTAAATGATAAAGAAATTAAAGATAATGATTTTTCCGCATTGCAAAAACAGCTTATACAAAGACTTCCCTTTACTCTTACAAAAGGACAAATTGACGCGGTAAAAGAAATAAACAATGATATGAAAAGTCCGCTCGTTCCAATGGCTCGTCTGCTGCAGGGAGACGTAGGGTCAGGAAAAACACTTGTGTCTTTTCTGGCTGCTTTAAACGCGCTGCAGGAAGGGCAGGCTGTAATTATGGCTCCTACAGAATTGCTTGCCCGCCAGCATGCAGAAAACGCAGTGCGTATTCTTGAGCCGTTGGGAATAAAAATAGCCTATCTAACGGGAAATATTAAGGCAAAAGGAAGAAAGGAGCTGTTAAACAATCTGGCATCCGGGGAAATTGACATTGCGGTAGGGACACACGCTCTTTTTTCAAAAGACGTTGTATATAAAAACCTGAAACTTGCTGTAATTGACGAACAGCATCGTTTCGGCGTAACGCAGCGCGCTCTTATAACGTCCAAGGGAGAGAAAACAAATCTATTAATGATGAGCGCGACTCCGATCCCGCGTACTTTGGCATTAACCGTATTCGGCGATATGGATATTTCTGTTATCAAAGATAAACCGGAAGGAAGGCTTCCTGTAATAACACATCTTGCAAAAGAATCAAACGCGAAAAAGGTTTATGATTTTACAAGAGATGAACTTAAAAAAGGCAGGCAGGCATATTTTGTGTATCCTTTAATTGATGCTGATTTAGCAGGCGATGAAGATATAAAAGCGGCTGTTTCCATGGCAGAAAAACTGTCAAAAGAAATATTTAAAGGCTTTAATGTTGCTTTGGTACATTCCAAAATACCGGATGATGAAAAAAATCAAATTATGAATGATTTTAGAAGCGGTAAAATTAATATTCTTGCCGCAACAAGCGTTGTAGAAGTTGGAGTAGATGTTCCAAACGCAACCTGTATGATTATAGAACACGCTGATCGTTTTGGATTATCTGCGCTTCACCAGCTGCGGGGCAGAGTAGGACGGGGAAAAGATCAGTCATATTGTTTTTTGGTATACTCGGATGAATATTCAGAGGCTGCAAAGGCGCGCCTTTTGGTTATGCATAAAAACAATGACGGATTTGTCATTGCAGAGGAAGATTTAAAATTACGCGGACCCGGTCAAATTACGGGAACAGTGCAGTCAGGTTATATGGAATTGGGGATAGCGGATCCGGTGCGCGATATAGAAGAGCTAACGCGCGCAAGGGAAGATGTATTTTCTATCATGGAAAATGATCCTGATTTACTGCTTTCATGTAATCGTGTAATTGCAAGAGTTTTGCAGGAAGCTCCGTATTTCAGAGATTTTATTATTTAGGAAACACTATTAACGGTCTTCTGTGCCCGGTCGGTTGAATTGCGCTGCCATCCGGAAGCCCCATGCCCTTATCATTTGCTGTATCATCCTGTTTTACAGGTTTTATAACGGTCTGTTTTACAGGAGTTTTTATTTCTGCCGGTTTTTTTACAGGCGCTTTGGGTTCAGGTTTAACTATAGGTTTGACAGGCGCTTTAGGAGCAGGTTTAGCCGCCGCTTTGGGCGCAGGTTTTGCGGGTGTTTTGGGAGCAGGTTTAACCGCCGCTTTGGGCGCAGTTTTAGCGGGCGCTTTGGAAACAGGCTTTGCCGATTTAACAGGTTTTTTTGCGGTTTTGGTTTTTGCCGGTGCTTTTTTTACAGCAGGTTTGGCTTTTTTAACCGCCGGTTTCTTTATTTGTTTAACAGCCGGTTTTTTGGCTGTTTTAACGGGTGATTTAGTCTTCTTTTTAGTCGTATCTTTTTTCATAATTGCCGCCTTCTGGAATTATAATTTATTTTATTATTGTAATATATCATAGAAAATCCGAGTTGTGTACTAATTTTTTTGAAAATTTCGATAATTTTATAAAAAACTACCCTTAAAACAGACGCTTTTCCACTTCCATAACACAGGTCCCTTCGCGATTTTGGCTCTTAAAGCATCTTCTGCCTGTTTAAACTCACTTTTTTCCAATTTTTCAGCCATAAATGAACCCCATCGGGAGTGTTCTGTATCAAACCAGGCTAATATATCTTTTTCTGTGATTAATCGTTCTTCTTTCTGGTCAATCATTGAAATATCAATGTTAAATCCTTCTTTTTCAAAAGCCGATGTAATATCTTCGATATCCCAAAGCCCCTGAGCGGATACATTTTTAAAAAAGTCTTCTTCCGCTTTAGCAAGCACAGGATTTTCCAAAATCCGGGAAATACGTTCTCCAAGGCGGGGGGGAGAAAAGAGCAGTACAAATTTTCCGTTTTTGGAAAGAAGTTTCTTTGCGCCGCAGCACAAACTTTTAGGGGTAACAGAAAGACGGGCAGAGCGTATCAGAATATGATCGAACTCCTGGCAGGAAAACCATTCTTCGCATTGTTCAGGCTCTGGAAGTATTTCTTCTGTTACGCCGATTTGGGGCATTTCAGTTTCCTGAAAAACTGTTGACGCATAACGCAAAAGCGATTCCTTTGCGGAACTTGAGTTTACAAGCGCGGCGCTTAATCCTTCAGGGCAGCGGCGAAGGCTTTCCCATAGCAAAAGCCCGTCATTGGCAAGAGGTATAAGGATACGATCTTCCCTAAGCGGGGAAGCGGCGTTAAAGATAATATCCCTGTCGCCAAGGAGAAGCGCGCTTCTTGTGGATTCAAGTCTTTTAAACCAGCCTTCCTTTCCTTTCGCGGATGGGGACCATGTTAAAAATTCGCCGCTTTGCGAATCACCCATAACAATCGCCGACTGCAATTCTCTTTTTAGCAAAACATCATCGCGGATTTTTCCTTCGTAACCGACAACCGAAGGAATGTAAAAAGATCTGCCCTTTAGGGAATTGGGTAAATACTGCTGCGCTGCCCAATGATCCCTGTAAGCGTGAGGATAAACATAACCCTCTCCATGGCCGAAACCTTCCGCGTCACGGCTGGCATCGCGTAAATGATTTGGAACCTGCGCGTCTTCACGTTCCACTTCCTTAAGCGCGTCAAAGTAGGACATTGTCGTGTTGGATTTGGGAGCGGTTGCAAGATACAGGCAGGCGTGGGAAAGAGGGAAGTTGCCTTCAGGAAAACCAATGCGTTCAAAAGCCTGAGCGCAGGAGATAACAACAGAGACGGCATGAGGGTCCGCGAGACCTACATCCTCGCTTGCAAGGATTATCATACGCCTGAAAATAAATTTTGGATCTTCTCCGGCGCGCACCATTTTTGCGAGCCAGTAAAGGGCAGCATCCGGATCGCTTCCGCGGACGCTTTTTATAAATGCGCTGATTGTATCAAAGTGATAATCACCGTCGCGATCGTATAAAAGAGCTCGTTTTTGTATGCTTTCTTCCGCGGCTTCAAGGGAGATATAAATTTCCTTTCCCGCAGGCGGCGGCCATGGAGAGAAACTTGTTTCTATCGCAAGTTCAATGGCGTTAAGAAGACTTCGCGCGTCGCCGCCCGCAACTTCTACAAGATGCGAAAGCGCGCCTTCTTCGAAAACGACATTCCAGTTTCCATAGCCGCGTTCCTTGTCAGAAATAGTGCGCTGCGCAGTTTCCATTAGGCCGTTATTATCCAGAGGTTTTAGCTGAAAAATACGGCTGCGGCTGACAAGAGCGCGGTTAACTTCAAAAAAAGGATTTTCTGTTGTAGCGCCTACAAGTATTACAGTGCCGTTTTCTACCCATGGAAGAAGAGCATCCTGCTGCGCTTTATTCCAGCGGTGAACTTCGTCTACAAAAAGGATTGTTCTTTTGGCGTAAAGCCTGTTTCTATCATCGGCGCGATCTATTACTTCCCGGATATCTTTTACACCGCTTAAAACCGCGTTTAGTTTTTCAAAAGCCGCGCGTGTCGTGTTGGCAATGACCGCGGCAAGAGATGTTTTTCCGGTTCCCGGAGGACCGTAAAGGATTATTGAAGAAAGACGATCCGCCTGAATCGCGCGGCGAAGAAGTCTTCCCTGTCCTACGATATGATCCTGACCAATAATATCTTCCAGAGTGCGCGGACGCATTCTGTCCGCTAAAGGACTTTGAGATACCTCGCTTTTAGCGGAAAAAAGATCATTCATTTACTCTTCTGCATTCCAGATTGTATCGCCGCTTCGGATACGAACCGACCAGACGCCGTTATTATAGGTGGATGCAAAAAGAGTCATGTTATCGTCAACACTTTGCGGTACCTGGAAAAGATGGCTAATTGGAATTATTCCCAAAGAAGAAGCATAGGTATCATTGTCAGGGATTGTAGTAGGCGGACTTTTACCGGGTTCTTTAAATTTAGCGCCGGGTATCAGGCTGCCTGTGATATCCAGTTCCAGTTCCATATAGCCGTATGTATAACCTGAAGAAGTAGAGTATTCTTTATCCTGTCTTCCTACAAGCAGAACTTTAGAATCGGGCTCATCTTTCTTTTCCCATGTCGCAATCGCGCCGCTTGCGAGCCGTTCATCGTCAAATTCAAATTCTGTTTTAGTTACGGCAGCGGTGGCAACATTATAAACAACCCCGTCGCGTGTAATTGCAATTATTGTGGTGTTATCGGGAAGCATAACTATTCCGACAAAGTTGTGGTTTTCGGTACCGGAAATACGTGTTGCTGTCCCGCCTGTTGTTCTGTAAATACTTGCGCCTGTACAAAGAAAAATATCAGAGCCTCTTGCGACAGCTCCGCGAAGCAAAGCGGAAGGTCCATCAATAGGATTATTCGCAGGGCTTGTTATACCGGCAGGTTGTACGGTATCAGAAGCGTCTATAAAATAAACAGCCTGTTCATTTGCAGTGCTTTTTTGCAATCCAAGATACAGCAAATTATTTACCGCGTAAATTGTCTGTAAATCTTTATATGTATCTGTATACTCTGTTATTTCTTTTTTTTCAAAAGTTTCAAATTTTAAAGTTTCAAATTCTAAAGTATTCCATGTTATGCTGCTTATTCTTCCCAATGTTTTAATAATTTCTGATTCTGTATCCTGGTAAAAAAGAACATATATATACGTATCTGTTACAGCCAGCTGGCTTATAAAAATATTCTCGTCCAAATCCCTGTCCAATTCATTGCTTTTCCATTCGCTTATTACTTCGGTATCAACAATTGAAGTGCTGTATCTCCAAAGTTTTCTTCCCGCCGCTACATACATTACATTATTAAAGATAACAAAATTAGACGGCGAGCCTTCTATGAGAGGTTCAATTAAAGGAATCTCTATGGAAATTCTAAAAAATATTTCATCGTTGCATGAACCAAGCGTGAAAAAAACAGAAACCAGTAAAAATATATAAATAAAAGTTTTTTTTGATTTTAAAAACATGATTTCACCTTATAAACTAAAAATGATAACGCGCAGAAAGCATTACATTAACAAAATTTCCGTCTACATTACGGCTTTTGTTTTCTGTCCATTGAGGATACCATCCCCAATCCGCTGTAAGTCCGAATGACCATTCAGATGTTATCCTGAAAAAAGCTCCAACGCCTCCTTTAAGATAAAAACCATAGTAGCCGAAATCCAGATAGGTATGCCAGCACATCCCCAAAGATAAAGTAATAGGGAATTCAAAACGCCCCGCAACGAACTGCACTCCTGTCCTTATACCAAGAGTGACAAGGAATAAAGAATTTTTTCTTAGAGTGTTTATAAACGCCCCTGAAATTTCTCCCCCGGCGAAAAATTTGGAACTTAAAAAGTAATTGTACATAAGCGTACCCATCCCGCCGACAGGAGGGCTGAAATTCATATCCAGTAATTCTCCTTCGTTAACAAAGATGGTAGGGAAAATGGTTCCAAGTGATATTGAAAAGAACTGATCTCCTCTGACATATATATCGTAGGAATAGTCATCCCATTCTGGTTCGATTTGCGGGTCATCGGCGGCAAGAAGGACGGGGAATCCCAATAATAATATCAGTATTATGACCCCTGGTTTTCGCATATTATCTCCTTAAAGAACTATACATTTTTATTTGGTTATATACAATAACAAACAGGACATACTGCCGGTTACCGATTTAGCCCCAATTGCAAATATTCCAGTAAAACCGGGTATCTGGTGAGCAAATCCCCATAGCGTTCCAGTTCATCAAGGCGCAGCTGGGTTTTGATGTGGTTTTCTGCCATTGTGCTGAAATCAGATGTCGCAAATTCACGCTGTTTTACAAGAAATTCGTCATATAAAAGCCGTAATTGCCTGTAAAGGGTAAAATCAGGGAATTTTGCCGTTTTAATTATAAATGAAAAATCCCGAATTTGCGGGTACATGGAAAATATTTCCTGTTCCATTTGCGCATCGGAGTTTCCGGACATGATATTTTCAATCCTGTCTTCGGAGGAAGACGCCGAATTCAGCGTCCTTAGGATTATAACTTCAATATCTTTGGAAATTTTTTCCAGAAAGGCGTTTAAATCCTGCTGTGACGTAAGATTATGAATAGATGTCAGGTTAACAAGGAAATCCGGGTCAATTTTAAACGCGATCTCTCCGTTTAAATTCCATGAAAAATCGACATTGGGCAGCCCTACAAATGCCGCGTAAGTGTTCCCGGAAGGCAGCGTACTGTCAAAATTAATGGGGAATTTGGTATATTCAAGGCGAAAAACAGCGATTTTTACATTTGTAGGCAATAATTTGTACCATACCCACCGGAATTCCCCCGGACGGACAATATCAGCATCTGTTCCGTGTGTCTTTGAGCTGATTACTCCATAATGACCGGGCGGTACCTGAAACTGTACCCAGCCGAAGAAAAATGCAACGCTGCCAAGAACCAGCAATATAAACAGGGTGATAAAAAACTTTTTCATACACTATAATAATACATAAGCAGAATATTTGGCAAGATGGGGCACCAGCCCGAGGAGCGAAGAATGGGCAGGAAGAAGAAGCCGATCGGCTGGCTTCTTGTATTTAGCTTAATTATCTCTTTAGCATCTCTGGTTGTCTACCTTGCGGAGAAGGGGTTTTCGGATGATATTCTGTTTATATTGCTAGCCATTTTAAAATATTCTTCATTGCTGTTATTTATATGTTCATTATATAAATTGTTAAAAAACATTTATTATTTTTTTAAAAAGCCTTCCGTAAAATGCGTCTTAAAGGTTATTATATTTATTATCCTGATAGTATATTGCGCAGGTATTTTTTATTTTGAAGCGTTTATAAATGTTGTTTCCGGAGGAAACGGATGAAAAGATTATATGCCCTAAGGGGCGCTGTCCAATGCGAAAATACCGCAGAAGACATTTGCGGTCAAATCGGGATTATGTACGATGAGCTGCTTTCCAGAAATAAACTGGAAACACAGGATATTGTTTCTATAATATTTTCTGTTACAGATGATTTGGATGCCGTTAATCCATCTTCCGCTTTGCGCAAATATTCAGGCGGTGCCGGTGATTATTCGCTTTTTTCCGTTCAGGAACCAAATTGTAAAAATTCTCTGGAAAGAACTGTAAGGGTGATAATTCATTGTTATCTTCCGCATGACTCAGCTATTCATCATGTTTATCTAAATGGCGCGGAAGTTCTGCGTCCGGACAGGAAATAAAATGCTGCTTACTGTAGATATTGGCACATCAGCTTTTAAATCGGCTGTTTGGGATTATAACGGCAATCGTCTGGATTTTTATTCTTTTGCGTTATCAATAGACATAAGTGACGGTGTAACACATGAAGTTGATCCTTCAAGATGGCTAAGGGCATTTGAACAAAGCTGTAAAAGATTAAAGGGGCTTCCCACCGTAGAAGCAATAGTAATTAGCGGAAATGGCCCCAGTCTCGTTCCTGTGCAGAATGAAGTATCTTTTTTTAAAAATCAACCGGCGGCAAACGCTCTTCTTTGGCTTGACCGCCGCGCGGAAAAATATCAGGCAGAGGCAGCAGATGCTGCCGGCGATTTTGTAGACGCCTGCTTTTTTCTGCCAAAATCTCTTTATCTAAAAAATGAAAAAAATGAATTGTACAATAAAACAAAATATTTTCTTGGCTGCCCTGAATATCTTGCCTATGCGCTGACCGGGCAGGCAAGAACCGTTTTTCCGTCCGATGGTTTTGAACGCTGGTTTTGGAATGACAGTATCCTTGAAAAACTAAAACTGGAAAAGGAAAAATTTCCGCCTTTTATCCGCCCCGGTGATCTCTTCGGTACGCTTATAAGCAGCACAGCAGATTATTTTGGTTTTAAAAAAAACATTCCCGTAATTTCCGGCGGCCCTGATTTTTTCGCCGCCATTTTAGGCGCCGGAATCACAGAACCAAAAATCGCCCTCGATCGCACCGGTTCCTCCGAAGGAATAAATCTTTGCACAGAAAACCGCATCTTTGACAGACGCCTTATGTCTTACGGACATCCTGTAAAACCTTTCTGGAATTTATCAGGCATTATAAATACAGCGGGAAAGGCAATTGAATGGGCTTATGCTATCCTGGGCGTTAATAATTTTGATGATTTTATCGCGCTTGCCTCTGAAAGTTCTAAAGGCTCCGGCGGCCTTGTTTTTTTACCCTTTCTTGCCGGAGAACGCACGCCTTCTTCATCTGAGCGCGCATCATGGAGCGGTATAAATCTTGGCACAGGACGCAAAGAGTTAGCCAATTCCATACTGGAAGGAATAGGTTTCGCTGTAAAAGATATTCTTGGCACAATGGAAAACGCGGGAGAAAAAGCAAAACAATTACGCGTTACGGGCGGTCTTTCCGGCTGCTCTCTGCTGAATAAAATAAAAGCCGATATTACCGGAATTGAAATAATTGAAGGCGAATATAAAGAAGCAGAGCTCCTGGGACTTGCCGTAATCGGCGCCTGCGCTCTTGGAAAATTTACGTCTTTTAAAGAAGCCAGCGATGCTTTTTACCGTATTGGGAAACGTTATGAACCTGATTATTCTCTGCATAGGCTTTATTCTCAGTTAGGGAAGGAATGAAGATTTTTTTACCACGAACCACACCAACACTCACGAACGGGGGATTAGCAAGGACTCACGCAGAGACGCAGAGACGCGGAGGACGCGGAGGAAGAAGGGGGGGGAGAATTTTTAACCACGAACCAAGCGAACACACACGAACTTGTTGTTTGTTGTCAAGGCGCAGTTTGTGAAGATATAATATCAGAATTCCATCAATTTCGCGGAAAAGGGGAACTAGCAGCGGCTGCCTGAAGTAACTAGATGTTGTCAAGCGGGCTTTTTATTTTTAGTACATTGTGTTTGGCGACATGAGTATAACGTTCTGTAGTGTGAATGTTTGTATGTCCCAGAAGGGTTTGAATGTACCGGATATCTGTGCCGTTTTCCAGTAAATGTGTTGCGAAAGAATGGCGTAAATCATGTATTGATAGTTTTTTTGTTATTCCGGCATTCCGGACTGCTTTTTCAAAAATATGCTGAGCGGATCGGATTGATAAATGCCGGGAAGCAGGCTGCCCGGGAAAAATCCATTTATCGATTTTAAAATGTTCGTAATATTCTTTAATAAATAAAGCTGCTTTTTCAGAAAGCATGGTATAGCGATCCTTTCTTCCTTTTCCCTGATGTATGTATAAAACCTGCCTTGATATATCAATATGCTCTTTTTTTAATGATACTACTTCGCTAACACGTAATCCAGATGAGTAAACCAGCATTAGTAAAAGACGATGTTTAGGATTTTTTTCTATACTTAAAATTTTAAGTATCTCACTTGATGACAGTACAACGGGAAGATATTTATTTTGAACAGGACGTTTTTGCTCTTTAACGATATTGTTTTTAAATACATGTTTATAAAAAAACTTAATTGCGCTGATAGCCAGATTTATTGAAGCGGCAGAATAATCGCGTTCCTTTTCCACAAACGCCAAAAACCTTGTTATATCTTCCTGATGTATTTCATGCGGAAATTTCTGCAGTGTTTGCAGAAACAAACGATTAAAATAAACATAAGCATTTTGCGTTTTTTGACTATATTTTCTGGCACGAAGCTCTTCTTCCAGTTTTTCCTGCCAGTATTTAGATAACTTTTCCGGAAGCTGATAATCCTGCGGAATACCAAGTTGCTGCTCCTGTCCCACAATAGCATCTGGAATGTTAAAAGCGCCAGCCAGATAATGTGATGCCAAAACATTGTCTTCGTTATCCCAGGGATATTCCCAAAAGCCAATTATCCGGCAATTATTTCCACGCGCGCCAGGGGTGCCCCCATGTATAAATACAACATCAAATGCATTTATAAAATGTTCATGGTTAACTTCTTTCTGAAAAAGAAAAGCCCGGCTTTCAGCATCCCATGTCCCGCCAAGTCTGGTTAACATTGCAGAAACATGACTTTTATAATCTAAAAACGGAATCCTGATTCCACCAGTTTCGCGGAAAATATAAACGATATTCATTGCAGTTCCTTAGGGTCAATTCGAACCCATGTTATTTTTTGACTGTCTTAATTAAGGCTGTGTAGGTAAATTAAATTTTAAATTTAAATATATTTTCATTCTAAAAGATAACAAACATAATTACAATAGCCAAAACAACAATTCTCACATAGTGAGCAATATTGCGTTTTGATAACAAGTTGCGCTTTAACCCCTCTTTTCTGCAGGTTAAGCGAAGGTTTTGTCGTCTAATGTTATTATTCTAGGGTTAAAGTGAAATTCGTATAATGTGCGTTTTTGGATGGGTTATAGGAAATTCGTCTACAGCTAGTTAAACAAAAGAAAAACCTGTGATATAATACAAGGTAATCGGTGCCGCCATCCGTGGCGGCACTGTTATCAATTTTTGCTAAAAATATTTTAGGAGGAAATTTATGAAGAAAAATGTATTTATCGGTTTATTGGTTATTTTGATGGTATTTGGTCTTGTTGGTTGCGAAGATGGTGACAATGGAGGAACTGGAGGAATTTCACAAGATCCTAATATAATTCTTAATTGGACAGAAAAAAATCTTGCTACAACCTCTTCCACCGAAACACATGCATTTGCGGTTACTGAAGGTAAAACATACTATATCTTTATAAAAGATTATTTTCATTCTTCGGTAGCGTCATCTGATACATCATGGGCATCTATTAGTCATACAGGCAGATACGCTGATGATTCTGAAGCTTATGCAAGATCTGGCTTGGGCAATGGTAATACGACTCCTGTCAATTTTATATCAGACAGAAACGGCAATGTAACAATAACAGTAGATGCGGCTGGTGTACTAGGTAGAGCAGGTAATTACAAAATTGCTGTTACAACTGAAAATTCTAGACCCTCTGGAGATTCGTAAATATAAAGTGAAATAACCCGCCAGCATCCTTGCTGGCGGCTTCGTAGTAGGTTTTTCCTTCGTTTAACACACGGTAGCTGCTGCGCCGCCGACAAGCGGCGGCTCGGGTTCCACAAAAACCCAGTCGGCGCAAGCGCCTTTGTGGGTTTTTGTTCCACCACAGTTTTGCTTTTGCGTGGAATTGCTTGCGCAATTCCTTTTATCGCAAAAGCAAAACCGTCAAGCTACCTTTCACGTTATACGACAGTTGCGAAGATAATGTAAAAAAAAATATAAAACTGTAAAAAGATAAATGTATTGCATAAAAGGTATAAAAATGTATAATAAACAAAAGGAGATTTTATGAAAACTTGGAAACAAAACAGCATTATCGGAATTTTGGCAATTATAGCCGTAATTTTTGCATTTACCACTTGCGACAATGGAACAAACAACCAAAAATGCCCACCGCACGACTGGAACGATTATGAGCAGACAACGAATCCAACTTGTAATACCGAAGGCATAAAAACAAGAACTTGCAAAGACTGTGGAACAATAGACACAGTTAAAGAAACTGGCGATCAAATGCTTGAACACGACTTTGACTGGCAAGTAAAAAGCTTTGGTGCAGAAATAGAAACCTGTCAACACAACGACTGTAATGAAACAAGAGGCGACATAAGGTTGACATTGGCATTAGGCGACACAGGACCCGCAGGGGGAATAATATTCTATAAAGATTCATCTGGTTTTACAATGACCGACGATGATTCAACCGCCTATTATCTTGAAGCAGCGCCTGCAAATATGCCAACAAATCTAAGGTGGTCAACTTTATCATGGGCAGAATTTACAGCGTCTGGAAATGATGTTTCACTCTGGATAGATATACCCGGAACAGAAACAGCAATAGGAACAGGGAGAAAAAACACCGCATTAATACTTGCTCTTGACCCGACAGCTACTGCAGCCTTAGCGTGTGATAATTATTCTATTGAAGATTTTAATGACTGGTTCTTACCAAGCAAAGACGAATTAAATCAGCTATATCTTAGGAGAGATGATTTTGGTTTGTCGTCAGGTAGGTTCTGGTCTTCGTCGCAGTCCAGTTTAGACTCCGCATGGTTTCACTTTTTCCTCGATGGCAATCAGAACACTAACTACAAGGGCTTAGACTTCATTGTCCGTTCTGTCAGGGCTTTTTAGTAAAAGCAAAAGCTGGAAAAATCGACCAAAACAGGTCATTTTGACCCATTTTAGCCGAATTTTTCAAAAAAACTT
>WQXG01000022.1 GCA_009784975.1 Treponema sp. | reverse complement strand
TTGCCAATCGCTGCCGGAAGCTGGCAGAATACAGCGCGTTTATCGCCAAAGCGCGGTATTTCATAGATGAGCTTGGAAGCATGGAAGAAGGCATAAAAGCGGCTGTTAAATATTGCCAGAATAATGCTATACTTAAAGAGTTCCTTGAAGTTCATGGTTCGGAGGTTTTAACTATGCTTTTAACAGAATGGAATACAGAAGACGCTATCGCTTATGCCCGTGAGGAAGGCCGTGAAGAAGGCATTGATATCGGTATTGAGAAAGGTGTTGATATTGTTTTGGATTTACTGGATCAGGGGCTTTCAATTGGGGAAATTAAACAACGTCTGACGCAAAAAACAGGCGATTAGTTTGCTTTGGAAAGCGTCAGTTGTCGTGTGGTGGCTGGCGCTTTTTTTACAGCAGTAGCTGCACTTTCACGCAGAAATTATCAGTCTTCGCTCGCAATTGAAAAGCAAGAAATAAGTCCGAAAAAATAAAAAATATTTTCCCTCCCCCCCGTTCGTGTCCGTTCGTATGGTTAGTGCTAAAAATTCTTCCCTTTCTTCCTCTTCCCCCGCGTCCTCAGCGCCTCCTCCAAACCTTCGGTTTGCGGTCCGCGAGAGTCCTTTCTAATCTTTAACCCTTATCCCAAATCTCCAGCGTCTTCTTCAACCCGTCATTAAAAAAGTCCCAGTCGTGGCCGCCTTGCCATTCTTCGTAAGTAAAATCAAATGAGGAGTCTTTCATGTCTTCACGGAAATTGTGGTTTTCTTTAAGAAGACCGTCTTCTGTGCCGCAATTTGCGTAAATTCTGGGTTTGGGGATATTATCAGGATATGTTTTAATCAAATGGAGAATATCATAGGCGGGAGTATACTCAAAATCGTAGCCGTATATTGATAATAAATCTTTGTAGGTTTCTTCCGCTTCCCTGCCGGTTTTAAGATATGAGTCCGGATCATTTTTAAGTATTTTTAAAAACGGTTTAAAATAAAGACATGCGGTGGAAATGGCTCCGCAAAAGCCGTAAACGCCCGGGTTGGATAATGCAAGCCTGAGGGCTCCGTAGCCGCCCATGGAGTAACCCATTACGGCTGTATCTTCCATTCGGGTTGATATATTAAAAATATTGCGGCAAATTTGCGGCAGTTCATCGCTTAAATAAGAAAGATAATTTCTTCCGTATCTAAGATCGGTGTAAAAACTCCTTGCCGCATCCGGCATTACAAAAATGGCATTGTATTTTTTTCCATAATAGGGAAGCATCGAATTATGAATCCATGAACTATGGTTACCGTGTAAACCATGGAGTAAGTAAATAACCTTGTAAGGTCCTTCTCCTTCGTCCGGAATCATAAACTGTAAATTTGCTGTTGTTTTAAGCAGTTCAGATGAAAATTCTCCCTTTAGTATCATATAAATTCCTCCGCAGAATGTTTTTATCCATTATATCACATTTATTATGGTTTTTAAAAGCTTCCCAAAAACAAAAAATATGATATAATATGCTACAAATACAATTAAAGAGGTAAAATATGTCTTCATTATCTATTCCTGCCGCCGGCGGCACCGCTCATGATTTATTGGCTCTGGGCGCATTGGTCACCCGGCTTGACCCGGGAATTATCCCATTTGCAGAGGCAAATGAGTATCAGCTTCATGTAAGCGGCGGAGAGTACAATGTCGCTTCAAATCTTTCAACCTGCTTTGGGCAAAGAACAGCCATTGCCAGCGCGATGGTGGATTATCCGATTGGCCGTAAGGTTGAGCTTACCGTGCAGAAAGCCGGTGTAACCCCCTACTACAAACGCTTTAAACATGACGGTGTAAGAGGTCCGAATATGGCGATTGTGTGGAGTGACAGGGGACAGGGGGTACGTGCTCCTATCGTTTTTTATAACCGCTCCAACGAAGCGGCGCAGATGCTCAAACCGGGCAGTTTTGACTGGGATGCCATTTTCAAGAAAGGTATCCGGTGGTTCCATTCCGGCGGAATTTTCAGCGCTCTTTCGCCTACAACTTCAGATCTTGTAATCGAAGCAATGCAGGCTGCCAAAAAGGCAGGCGCTATCGTTTCCTTCGACCTTAATTACCGCGCAAAACTTTTTACTATTATTGCCGAAGAACAGGGCAAAACTGCCGCGGAAGCTCCCGCAATGGCTGCGCAAACCCTGCGCAAAATTGTCGCCAATGTTGATGTGATTGTCGGCAACGAAGAAGACCTGCAGAAAGGTTTAGGCCTTAAAGGTCAGGATGTCGAAACCAAGGGCAAACTTGATCCTTCCGCTTTCTTTGGCATGATTGATACTGTAAGAAAAGATTTCCCCAATGTTAAAGCGGTTGCAACCACTATGCGCGAAGTTCATTCCACTAACCGTCATTCATGGAGCGCGGTTCTGTCACTCGACGGCAAAAATTATCAGGCGCCTACCTGCGAACTTGATGTAATTGATCGTGTTGGCGGCGGAGACGGTTTTGCTTCAGGATTAATTTACGGTCTTTTAAACGGCAAAAGCCCCGAAGATGCTCTTAAACTTGGCTGGGCGCACGGCGCATTGCTCACTACAACTCCAGGTGATACCTCTATGGTTAGCCTTGATATGGTAGAAGCGTTTGCGGCAGGCGGGTCAGCGAGAATCCAGAGGTAAGAAGAAGAAAGTCCGCGGCATCCTGCGGACTTTTTTTTACCAAAAATAATATGTAAAATCGTAGTCTACTTTTTCGTTCTTTTCGTTTACTACTATCAGTTTAATTTCATTGTCCGGCAGGACATCTATTCTTTTAAGGATCAGGGGGCTTCTGTTTCTTGCGGGAAGTTTTCCGGTGAATAATGTTTGCGCGATTTCACGCAAGCCGTCGCTGGTTTCTACCGCGTTGATAAAAGTATCGGTATCTATGCCGAACGCTTCTCCAAAATATCTGTGTAACAGCGCAAGCTGGCTGTAATAATCAACTCCGTCCTGCATTTCCGGCAATGTTTCCCTAAAAGCCTCGATGTTTCCGCTTTCAATGGCTTCAAAGCGATTTATTACCAGATCAATTATTTCCTGCGGAATTCTTTTATCTGCCATTGTGCCGTCAGGCAGGGTAATATAATCAGAGCTATCCAGTGAAGCGCATCCGAGAAATATGGGCAATAGTAATAAAAACAATATTGTGTTTTTCATGTTATTCAAAATATTTCTTTGCATTTAAGAACGAAATATCTTTTACTATCTTTTCCAGTTTTTGTGTGTCATTTGGATACTCGCCGTTTTCTACCCATTTGCCCAGGAGATTGCACAGGATGCGGCGGAAATATTCATGGCGCGGGTAGGAGAGGAAACTGCGGCTGTCGGTTAACATTCCCACAAACAGCGGGAGTGTTCCAAGGTTTGCAAGGACGCGCATCTGTTCGTCCATGCCGTCTCTGTGATCGCAGAACCACCATGCAGACCCTAGCTGGATTTTTCCTTCTATGCCTGTGCCCTGAAAAGCTCCCATTATTGTTCCCATGGGATAATAATCTTTTGGGTTAAGCGAATAAAGTATGGTTTTGGGAAGCGCTGCCTCTCCTTCAACTTTTCCAAGGAAGGCTGAGAGATTTGCGCTTTGTTCCAAATCGTGGACGGCATCAATGCCGACATCGGCTCCCATGCGCGAAAAGATCCTTGGGTTTAAATTGCGTATCGAGGAAAGATGGAGCTGCATTACTATGCCGCGTTTTGCGTAAAGTTTTGCAAGTTCAACAAGTACCTTTGTTTTGTAGCATTGTGCCTCTTCGCCGGAAACGGGTTTTCCTGCCATTGCGTTATTAAATGTATTGTCAATCTGGCTGTTGGAAGAAAGGGCGAACGGCGCGTTTTCAAGAGCATGATCCGAAGCGCGGCAGCCAAGGCTTATGAAAAAATCAAGGCGGTTTTCCAGAGCGGCAATTACATCGTCGGATGTTTTAATTGTAATACCGCTTGCTTTTGAAAGAGCGTTTATATAATCCGCGAAACCTGCAATGTTAATATTCAGCGCTTTATCCGGACGGAAAGACGGAATAACCTTGGTATCAATTTTCCCGATTGGAGCTTTTCCTTCCATAATGGCTTTGTGATATTCAAGTGTATCAATCGGATCGTCTGTAGTTCCCACGGCGTATATTTTAAATTTTTCAAAGATTCCCTTTACCGATAACTGCGGAGTTTTAAGCATGGCATTTGCTTTTTCCCAGATGCCGGGGGCGCTTTTTTCTGTAAGAGGTTCGTATATATCAAAATAACGCTGCAGCTCAAGATGTGTCCAATGGTACAGGGGGTTTCCGATAAGATTTTCTACAGTGCGCGCCCAGGCAAGAAATTTTTCATAGTTATCCGCGCCGCCGGAAATATAATTTTCATCATAGCCCCTCGTGCGCATCTGCCTCCATTTGTAATGATCTCCGCCAAGCCAAATTTCCGCCAAATCCTTAAATTGCTTGTTTTCTGCTATTTGAGCCGGTATAAGATGGCAGTGATAATCAAAGATAGGTTCCTCTTTAGCCGCTTTGTACAAGTTATTTGCGGTTTCTGTTTCCAGTAAAAATCTTTCATCCATAAAAGTTTTTGCCATAATGTTCCTCCTGATACTTGTATATTTTACCGTTTTATGCCGAAATTTAAAAGAGATGCCTGCACATATTCCCTTAAAACAGACAATTTTAATGCTTCTTGGAGGTCTCGTTTGTTCAATTGGTGTAGTTTTTCTCCTTAATTATCTGCTTTCCGGCCCGAAATTCGGTTTGCATTATGATTTTCTCCTGGAAAACCAGAAACCGCCTGTTGTATCCCATGAAATTTTAATAATAGAAACGGATGAATTTGTGGACGGCAGTGATATTTTTACAGTTTTTATGACTTTAACAGAGATGGATGCTGCCAATCTGGTTATGACCGGCAAGGTGTCGCCTTCTTCGTCGCCTATTATGTTAACCGAAGCAGAAATACGCAGGCGCTTTTTGGATGAATATTCTTTGGTAGGCTACAATATCCGCAACTTGTTTGAAGGTATCAGAAGAGGGTCTGTTTCTCCGCTTGATGCGCCTGTCTATGTGGAGCAGGTGGTGGAGCTGACAGAGAAGGGCAGAGATCGTCTGCTTTCAGCGCTGGTTGACAGGGACGAAGATTTAATACGTTCTGTTTTGGTGTTCGGCAATTATCTTGAAGCTCCGGCAGAGCCGCTATTGGACAGGGATGGTAAAATAAGACGTGTTAAGCTTTTGGATACCGACTTTGAACATCCTGTGTTTTTTAATTTAAAAAACCGCTATGATGCATCGCAAATAGAGATTACGGAACATGGAAAAGTTTTATGGCTGCGAGCTTCAGATTCTTCTAGCATAAAAGAATTTGATATACCGCTGGATAAAGACGGAAATGTAATTACGCCGTGGAACAGCGCTTTTCGCAGAATTGATATTTCGCTTTTCAGGGAATATGAAGAGTCGGGGTACGCCATGCGCGATGCCTTGATTGCGGCAGATGAATTGGGTGTATTTTCCATATTGCAGACGGAATTGTCGCCGCTGCTGCTGGATGATTATTCATTTGTGTTAAGGGAAGAATTGCTTCAGAATCCCGGCAGCGAAAACAGAATAGCATGGAGGATAGCCCGTTCAAATTATTTTAAAAGCCTTGATGATTTGCTGAATACCGGTAATATTACGGCTTTTATAAATGATTACGAAGTTTTAATAGCGGATACGGATTCTTCCAATGAAGAAAAATTAAAAGAACTTATTTCTGTAAGAGATATAATAACAGCAATGCATGATGAATACAAAAAATTGTCGGCTATTCATAACGTGTTAAAAAACGAATTGTTTTTTTCATATTGTGTAATGGGACCCCCGAATAATGCTTTGTATTCGGCTCTTGCTGCAAATGTTATGATTACAGGCAGTCATATTAAGCTTATTGCTGACCGGCATATGCTTTTTTGGTCTGTTCTTTCATCGTTAATTGTTCTTTTGGCAGTCTTTTTATTAAGGCCTTTTTTATTATTGTTTACAGGGGTTGTTTTAAGTTTATTATTCTCTGTAATTTTTGGATTAATATTTTTCTTTAATTTATTCTGGATGGATCCTGTGATTGTACTTGGTTCTTCTCTTGCAGGCACTCTTGTAATTTTTTATTGTAAATGCGCATTATTAAAACATAGGGTAAGAGTTTTTACAGCAGCCTACGGCGCGGTAGTTTCCAAAAGTTTTCTGCAAAATCTTATTTCTTTCGGAAGACCTCATCTTTCGGAAATAAATGTAACCAATGCGGTTATTATTGCCATTAAAGATATAAATCTGTTAAGCGCGGCTGTTCGTGAAAAATCTCAGGATGCGGGTAAAGTAAGAAATACCTTTTATTCATCTGTAAAAAAAGTCGCGTTTAACGCGGGAGCTGTAATTGTAGGTTTTGAGGGAGATACAATTCTGGTTTGTTTCGGCTCTCCTCTTGAACTTCAAAAATGGTCAAGCCATGTAAAATCCTACAATCCAATAGATAAAGCATACTCTCTTGTCTGCGGTTTGCTGGAAATTAATGAAAACACCTGGCGTTTTGGGATAGATGCGGGTGAATGTACTTTTTATTGGTCGCCGGAGACGGGATATTCCGTAAACGGACGGCCTGCTATCCGGGCAAGACTCCTTGTTTCCAAGGCAATCCGTTTAAAAATACGCGCGATAGTTACAGATACAATAAGAAAAAAAATAGATATGAACGGTGAAATGTTAAGCGCCCTCGCAGGGGAAGACGCTCTTTATCAGATAACAAATAACAAAACGTTATCTGTTATCTGACAGATAGGGGATTAAAGCCTGTTTCTCGCTCTTGTAACTACTTTGGTAATTTCGTTGTGTTCGCCAATCCATAATCTGGCATTGGTTTCGATATTTGTTAATTCTGCGGTTACAAAGTAGGTTCTTATACTGACATTTTCTCTTCTGTCAACAATCGTTCTTACAGAACCTGTCAGCATAAAATTAGCTCCTATTTCCCTGCCTATGCCGGCTGCGGTTTGTTCGCTTGCCTGTCCAAGCTGATCCTGTCTTTCCGCGCGTAAATCATCTCTTACATCGCCGCCCGCGACAAAGTCAAGTTTACCGCTGTTAAAGATTACCCTTTCCATTGTGGAAGAAATAATCGAAGTGTCGATATGTTCGGCGCTGTCATTTCTGAATCTGCCTACGATTACCGTTGGTCTTCTGTTGCCGAATGCCCTGATTGCCTGATCAACTCTGGGGCTTGAAAGACATTCTTCGATTAAAAAATCACAGACGATCCTTACGTCCCGCGCGTTCCAGTAGCCGCTTAAATCAGCTTCGGTTCCGGATTGTACCCTATTAACTGTTGTTGTTTGGCACGAAGACAGTAACAAGAAAGCTCCCAATACAATTAATAATTTCTTCATGGTCTTTTCTCCTACTTTAAATTAACAGACTGTATAAGATTAAGTCCGCCAGATGTTACAGTAATATTTCTGTGTTCAGAAGCAATAATAATATTGCTTTCGTTGTAATAGTTAATTATAACTGAATATGTGCCCGGGTCAAGATTGATGCCGCCGACATGCGCCTTGTCCGGAAGATAACGTGACATTCTGATATCAGCACTTTCTGAAGCATCCATTGCGCCTCTTGCCGCAATCGCTACCATTAAACCCGCAAATTCATTTGTTTGTCTCGCGGCTGTTCTTGCGGCAACATCGGCAACGGCATATTTTATAATTGTGCGAATATAAGTTTTTAATACAATCTTGTTGTAACGGTTTTTAAATGTTTCTTCGATTACGGCTCCCATATCTTCAAGCAGTTCAAGATCGAACCTGCCAACACCGTCTACTACAGTTTCTATTCTGGTTATCTGGCTGGGTCTTTTAACCATTACAGGAAGCTTAAACTGGGCGACACTCAATACAGGGTGCCTGAACGGAAGGTTATGGAGAATTTTCTGCTCTTCTTTAATCGGAGATAATCCTGTAAAGCTTAGGATATGAAGCCTTGCCTTTCCTGCCGGAACATTCTGCGCTTCATCAACTGCTCTGGGTATCGGGTGTTTGAAAACTTCCCTGTTTGCGGAAAACGCGCGTGGGATCTGACTAAATTCGATACGCGCTGAATCGGTGTTTCTTGCCGCCTGGAAAAAAAGCGCTCCCAGAAAACGGGCAAGAGCAGAATTGGAAAAATTGGAAGCAACCGCATCCGGCATTTGAGTGACGCCTGTTTGTTTTCTTGCCGTGTCACTCATGCTTGAACCGGTTTCAGGATCATTGTGTTCATGTCTTAAGGCAAGCGTATCCAATTTTCCGCTGGACATGCTTAACTTGCGGATTTCTACCAAAGCTCCTTCCAGACTGCCTCTGTTAAAATAATTAAGCGCGTTAAAAACATTCAGATAAATGTCTTCAAAATCCTCTCCGGGATATTCCCTTGTATTATCGTTGATAATATAAGACATGAAATTCTGCGTTACGCTTTTTGTATATGCTTCTTCTATTAATCTTTCGGCATTTTGCAGATCTTCCGAAGATTCCAGATAGTTGCCCGCGTAGTGTTCAAGCAGCCCCTTGTCCAAAAAAAGCGATATGGCATTTCTTTCGTTGTAAAGAACAGGTCTTTCCTCCTGCGCCCTTCTTAATGCTTCAACCGCTCCAGAAAAATTGCTTTGTTCTACCGCAAAATCCATTTCTTGAAATGCGCCGGGTTTGGTAGCGCAGGAAACCGTCAATAAAGCCGCTATTGTGACAGTCAGCAGCAGCAGGGTAATTTTTGATTTGGTATTTCTATATATTTTCATAAGATTATGTGATTCTATATTGGTTTTTATTGTTTTGTCAATATGATATAATGTACTTATTGTGAATATCATTTTACTGGAAGAGTATGAATTAGGCAGAAATCTCTCAAGGCGGGATGCCAGAACGGTACATTTGCTGAAGGTTTTGCATAAAAAGCCAGGCGATGTCTTTGAAGCCGGTATTCTCGGCGGGGATTTGGGGACAGGCAGGCTCGAAAAGATCAATTTTGACGGTTCTGTTTTTATTACATTTACAAGGACTTGTGCGCCGCAGCCGCGCCTGCGTTTAAGGGTTGCGGTTGCCTTTGTGCGTCCAATCCAGATGAAAAGGCTGTTAAGAGACCTTTCCAGCATGGGGGTGTGTGCCATCGACATTATCGGAACCGATATAGGCGAAAAAAGCTACCGTGATACAAAATTACTGGTTGACGGCGGCTCCAATGCGGCGCTCATTGAGGGCGCTATTCAGGCGCGTGATACCCGGCTGCCGGATCTTGCGGTTTATGATAATCTGGATAAATGGTTAAAAGAACGCCCCTGGGAAACCATGCGTTTTCCGTATCTTTTTGCGATGGACAATGTCAGGGCAGAAAGTTCTTTGTTTAATGTTTCGTCATCGAGCCGGCCTATCGTGCTGGCAATTGGCCCTGAAAGGGGCTGGTCGGATCGCGAAAGGGATATGTTTGAAAAAGCCGGATTTTTACGCCTGTCCATGGGGGAGCGGGCTTTGCGTACGGAAACTGCCTGTGTAGCCGCCGCTGCGCTTGCGGTAAGATTAATGAATAGCGGGTAAATTATGAATCAGGATAAGGTTAAGGAAAAGCTGCTTTTAATAGAAGACGCGCCGATTGAATTTTCTCTTGTGTTTTCCGGGAAAAAAAGCAAAAAAGTGAACGGGCTTTATAAGCCGAATTCAAGAGAGATTATTCTTCACAACCGTAATTTCCAGCCGGATACGGCAGGGCAGAATTTACTGCTTTATACGGCTATACATGAATATGCTCATCATCTGCATGCTTGCTCCCGCGGAGGAAGCCTTTCTCCAAGAGCGCACAATTCAGAGTTTTGGGCTATTTTTCATAATTTGCTGGAAAAAGCGGAAGCAAAAAAAATCTACAGTGATGTTTTTTCCGTTTCTCCGGAACTGTTAAAATTAACAGAAGTTATCCGTATCAAATATCTTAAAAATAACGGAGAACTTGTTAAAGAAATGGGCAAACATTTGTTAAAAGCCCATGACCTTTGTTTTAAAATCGGCGTGCGTTTTGAAGACTATGTTGACAGGATGCTGCGAATTCCCAGGGCGGCAGCAAACACTGCCATTAAAATGTTTGAGTACGATATAGCTCCCGAAGTAGGCGCCGAAAACATGCGTTTCCTTGCCGGTATCCGTAACAGCGATGATCGTAAAGCTGCCGAAACTGCCCTTATAAAAGGTAAAAGCCCCGATACTGTAAAGATTCAGGTTCGCGGTAAAGAAAAAGAAGAAGATCCAATGGAACGGCTGGAAAAGGAAAAAGCAAGACTGGAAAGAACGATTGCCGCTCTTTCAAAAAGACTGGAAGAAGTTAACAAGGAACTAAAAGAAACAAGCGGTTAAAATATCTTGTTGTTTCCCTTTTAATAACCTATACTGGTGATATAAAAATGAGAAAAGTATATATCGATTACAACGCAAGTACCCCTTTAAAGCCTGAAGTAAAAGATGCAATAATCGAAGATTTGGAAATTTACGGAAACGCATCCAGTATGCATGCATCGGGAAGGCTTGCGCGTTCAAGGATAGAGCAGGCAAGGGCTTCCATAAAAAAACTTATCGGTGTTAAGGAAGGATCCGTTATTTTTACTTCCGGCGGTTCAGAAGCCAATAACACGGTTTTTCAGACGATGCGCCGGTTAGTCCATGAACGCGATGAATTTTTAATATCCTCCATAGAACACCCCAGTGTTATGAATACAGCGTTAAATTTAAATAAAGAAGGTTTTAAAGTAACCATACTGCCTGTAGACAAATACGGAAAACTCAAACTTGATGAACTGGAAAAAAAACTAAGCGATAAAACCCTTTTTGTATCGGTAATGGCTGCCAACAATGAAATTGGTACGGTACAGGATATAAAGGAAATAACCGGCCTTGTAAAAAAAGCAGGCGCATTCATGCATGTAGACGCAGTGCAGGCTGCCGGAAAAATCCCTGTAAACGCAGGCGATATTGATTATCTTACAATTTCCGCCCACAAAATTTACGGTCCAAAAGGAGTAGGCGCTTTATACGTTAAAAAAAGCTCTCCGTTGTTTCCGCTGGTTCACGGCGGCCATCAGGAAGACGGGCTTAGGGCAGGAACCTACAATAATTCCGGCATACTTGGTTTTGGCAAAGCGGCGGAAATTGCAGCCATAGAAGCGGAAAAAAGCGAAATTTCCATTTTGCGTGACAGACTGAGACAGGGGCTTTTGGAAAAAATTCCCAATATCAAAATAAACGGACACCCGACAGATATATTGCCTAATACCCTTAATGTTTCTTTCCCGGGCGCGGAGGGAGAAGCGATCCTTCTTTCCATGGATATGCAGGGTATTGAAGCATCGACAGGTTCCGCTTGCGCATCGGGCAGCCTTGAACCATCTCACGTACTTCTGGCAACAGGTCTGGAGCATGAACTTGCTCACGGGTCAATTCGGTTTAGTTTGGGGTGGGGTATTACAGAAAGCGATATTGACTATATAATTGAAATGATGCCGCCCATAATTGCGCGGTTAAGGGCAATGTCAACATTAAAGGCTTGATAAGGAAATATTATGTCAGATTGGCTGTATTCAGAAACAGTAAAAGATCATTTTACAAACCCCAGAAATGTGCTTTTGGAAGATGAAGCGTCTTTTGCGCCTGACGCAAGAGGGCAGACAGGCAATATAAAATGCGGAGATCAAATGCTGATGCTCCTTAAAATAAAAGACGATGTAATAACAGATGTGCGCTGGAAAACCTACGGCTGCGCAAGCGCTATCGCTTCTACCAGTATGCTGTCCGAAACAATCAAGGGAATGAACATTGAAGATGCTTACAAAATACGTCCTGAAGACCTGGTTGAAAAACTCGGGGGGCTGCCAAGTTATAAAATACACTGTTCTGTGCTTGGGGATAAAGCTCTAAGAGAGGCAATTAATGATTACCTGGCAAAAACAAACCGCGAAGGTCTTTTTGTTGAGGAGACAGTTGTTGTTTGTCATTGTCTTGGAATAACCGTAAAGGATATAGAAGCCGCTTTTCAGAACGGAGCGCGTAATTGGGAGCAGCTTAAACAGGCAACCAAGATCGGCACAGTCTGCGGCGGCTGCCGTGAAAAAGCAGAAGAGCTTTTACACGGCTTTGAACACATTTACGGTTAACTTATTTTATTTCTGTTAAATCTGTCGGGTTTAATGCCATTGCAGAGCCGTCCGGGCGCTGGGTCAAAAGGCGTCCCTGCTGGATTGTTACAGTTCCTTCCGGATGAACCCTTACATTGGATCTTGCCTGCATAACAAGGTTTGTATTAAAGCGGCCAAGATAGCAATGGCTGCTTCTTAGATCAACTGTTATAGCATAAAGATCGTTTCCGTTTACCCACAAAAGACTTCCGTTCTGGATATCATCATCACCCTGTTTTGCCATTTCCAGGTTAGTCTGGTTTAACTCGATAAGACGTATTGCACCCCTGCCCGTGTTTTCACCGGCAATGGCGAGGATTCTGCCGCCTATAAAAGTGACTGTTCTTGAATGAATTAAATTAAGAGGCGATCTTCTGATTTCGTTTCCATTTGCGGGGTTGAGCAGAACAAGCCTTCCCATGGACACAGGTGGATTTTCTCTTTCTATTGTTACGCCGTAAACTCCGCCTGTTGTTTCCTGAACTATGACGGCTTGCTGATCTCTTGCAATCTCTTCACGCTGCTGCTGGGCTTCTTCTGTTTTTTGTTCGGCGAATTCTTCCAGCCTTGTTGCCTCATCGCGGCGTTCCTGAAGCTCTTCTTCGCGCTGAGCAATCTGTTCTTCTCTTCTGTCCAGCTCCTGCTCAGCCTGCTTCGCTTCCTCTTCCGTGATTCTTCCCGCAGTTCTGTTTTCCTGTACCCGCTGCCTTTCCTGCTGCGTCTCCTGTCTTTCCTGCGCTATTTGTCTTTCTTCCTGCCTGACTGTTTCGCGTTGTGTCTGCGCCTGACGTTCTGCCCGTTCCGCTTCCCGTTCAATTAAATCTACCATTTGCTGCCTCTGCGGTACGCCCTGATCATCTTCCCTGCGCATTTCTTCTATAACCCTTGAGTCTGTTATGGTGGAAGTATCAATTGAACTTATTCCGCCGTGACCCAGCGGGATAAGGATAAGAGTTCTTCCCGGCCATTCGTCGTAGCGGATAGAAAGTCCGGCTCTGTCTCTTGTAAGATGGTTTATTACCTGAGATTTAAATCTGCCTGTAAAATAATCCCAGTTTCCGCGGTATACGGCATTGTAAACGGTAATATATTCTGCCAAAAGAGCAGCGTCTCTTTCATTGTAGTCATATGCAGCCTGAAGATAACCCTGAATAATAACGCGCAGGTTTCTTATATGATCTACGCCGGTATCTACGCCAAGCCCCAGAATATCGGCATCAATTTTGCCTTCTTCTAAACCGGAAATGCTGTGAATGATAAAATACCGGTTATTGGTGCCGGCTTCGAACCTGTATGAATATGTCCTTCTCTGTTCCGCAGACATCGCGTTTAAAGTTGGCGCAATACCTCTTTCTCTTTCGGAAATCTGCCTTCCCAAGCCCACGCCGATTTGGCGGATCTCTTCCCTTGTATTTACCCGGGAATGGGGACCTTCATAGTTAATAAATACAACCGGCGGAAGATCCTGTAATTCATCCCTGTTTACCTGGGCAAACCCTGCGGCGCAAATTATAAACAATATAACTGCGGAAATTATTATTCTTGGTATTCTCATGGCAAAACTCCTAATACTGAATTATAGTATATTTTTTGGAATTTGGGAATAGCGAAAATATTGCAGAAAAACTTAAAAATTTTTGAAAAACCCCTTGACATTTCTTTGGTTCTGTATTACAGTTTGTAATATGACAGCGATAAATACAAGTTATGCCAGAAACGATATTATTACCACCGCAAGACTTCCCATAAAAACAAGGGAAAAGCTAAATCTTCTTTCCAAGGCAGGGAATAAGACAATGTCGGAAATCATTATCGAAGCCCTGGAGATGTACTACGAAAAGGAAATAAGAGAGATAGACTCCTATACCCTTGGACTGCCGTATTTTGGCAAATACAGTTCAGGTGAAGGTGATCTTTCTACCACATACAAAGAACGCATTAAAGAGAAGCTCCGTGCAAGACAGAATTCTTATTGACGCAGGTCCTTTTATCGCCCTTTTTGATGCTGATGATAATCATCACGTTAAAATCAAGAATTTTATAAAGAATCAAAAGTATTGTTTTATTAGCACCCTTGCCGTTTTTGCTGAAGTTTCCCATATGCTGGATTTCAGTGTCAAAGCCCAGCATGATTTTTATGAATGGGTAATTCGTCACGGGGTAATAATCAGCGATATTAATCAGCATGATATGCTCCGTCTCCTTGAACTTACCGACAAGTATTCAGATGTCCCAATGGATTTTGCTGACGCTACTCTTGTCATTACTGCCGAGAAAACCGGCATCAGGGAAATAATCAGCCTGGACAAGGATTTTGATATTTACAGACTTCCGGGGCGGGAACAGATACGGAATGTTTACAGCGGATAAAGAACTTTAGTTTTAATTACCTAAGAGAAGCAAGTTCTCTGGCTGCATTTCTTCTTACAACCGGCGGCTGATTGGCGGCTGAAAGCAAATTGAGTATCTGTATACCGGTTTCGCTTAAGGGCGGACCGGAAAAACGGCAGAGGGCTCCTGTGGCTGCCGCTATAGCCGATAATATCTGTTCGTTTCTAATACTGCCCTGTATTACCGAATGAAGGAAAGTCCTTATTGCGATACCGTTCGGGTCTACGCCGATATCCCCTATAGCATTAATTGCAGCCGCCCTTACAGACGGTTCATTTTCCCTGTTAAAAATATTTATTAACCATGAAATTGTATCCCGTGAACCAATTTTCCCCAACAGATTTATTGCGCTAATTTTAAATATGATGTTTTCCTGTGTTACAGAAAGTGTCAGCAAAAAAGTTGTCCATGCAGGTTCATTTGCTTCAACTCTGCCGGAACTTACCGCGGCTCCTATCTGTTCAAGTTTGTTTCTAATTTCATTTTCAAAGTAGGGAGAGTCAGGCATAAAAGCAGATTGAGGGCGTCCCAAATTATAGGAACCTTCCGGGTCATGTCCGTAAACAGTAGTCCTCTGCGGTCTGTCTTCGATTTTATATGTATAAAGTATCCAGTCTCTTCCGCCCGAATATAACACTCCGTCTTCCCCAAAAGCAGGGATAGCCGCTGTATTTTGCAGATATTTAAACCATAACCGTCTTCCTTCATGTGAAAAACTTGTGGCGCCGGTTCTGCTAAGGACATATATTCCTCTATCATCAAAAAGCAGCTCCGCTTCTGTTTCCGGTTTTCCGCCTTCACGAATATGACTGTTGGCTGTCCAAAGAATTTTGCTTTCATCGATTGATACAAGCGATATTCTGCCGTCATTCATAACAACGGCAACATTGTTTCCATTGCTTGCAGCCGCAACCGGTCTTGCCGGCAGACTTGGCAGCAAGACCGCATGGCTTTGCGCTCCCAAAAACCAGTCTTCTGAAGAGCCGGGTATTTGCATGGAGCCGTCAGGATAAATTACGACAATTTGCTCATGAGAAAATGAATGTAATAAAACAGGCGCGCCGGAGAGTACCCATTTCCGGGTATTTCCAAAAGGATCGATTCTGAATACTTCCTTTTCGCAGGCAAACAATATTCCGCCAGTACGATCCGGCTGTGGGACTATGGTAAAAGATGAATCAAAAGGCTTTGACCATAAAAGGGTGCCTGATGCTGTAAAACAGGAAATTCTTTTATCTGTAGGAACAAATAGTCTGCCGTCCCAGCCTATTACTGGTTTTGCAGAAAGGGGGCTGCTTATGTCCCGCCGCCACAATTCACGCCCCGCGCGGTTAACCGCTATCAATGTGCCGTTTGTTCTTGAAAAATACGAAGTGCCTTCGCGTGAACGTGTAACAAAGGGGCTTATCCTGCCTCTCGCAGAATAATTCCACATGGGAGTCCCTGCCGTAGAGTATGCCCTGATATTTCCGCCGTCCAGAGCAACAACAGCAGACTGTGCCTGAACATGGGGCAAAGATAATATTTCTCCGCCCAATGCCTGCCGCCAAAAAGGATCAGGCGTTATTAGCCCCTGTTCTCTTGTTTGACTTTGAGAAAAAACGGGAGATACAATAAAAAGCAATAAGATGAAAAAAATCATCACTTTAAGTATACAATATTTGTACAATGATATGATATAACAAATTATGGCAGTTGGTGATATTTATAAATTACGCTTGGAAAGTATCGCGGCAGGAGGTGATGCTTTAGGGCGTTTTGACGGAAAGCCGGTTTTTGTTGAAGCAGGCGCGCCGGATGAAGCTGTTGTTTGCCGTGTCACCATGGAAAATAAAAGCTATCGCAAGGCAGAATTACTGGAAATTATTGAACCTTCCGCATTGCGGGTAAACAGCCCATGCGTATTTTACGGAAAGTGCGGCGGGTGTAATCTTGCGCACATAAATTATGAAGCGCAGCTTGCGATAAAAGCCTCTATCTTAAAGGAAACTCTTGTAAAAATCGGCGGATTACAACCGCCAGAACCTGAAATATTTGCTTCCCCGCCATGGGAATACCGGAACAGAATGCAGTTTCATTGTATAAGGCAGAGTCAAAAATTCGGGTTAAAAGAACGCGCAAGCGCCCGGATAATACCGGTTACAGATTGCCCTGTTGCGGCTACGGGGATTAGAGAACTTCTTCGCAGCGGAGAACTTCCGCTGCCGCCGGAAAAAGACAGGTTTACTGTTTTTTCCAAAGACACAATATTGCTTAGCGAAAGCGGTCAAAAAAGAGGAAAAATAAAACTTCTTGATAAGGAGATATCTCTTGATGCCGGGCTCTTTTTTCAAAGCAATTGTTTCATGCTGGAAAAACTTATTTTAGAACTGCGTAAAATCGCAGAAGATACCGATAAAAGCCTGCCTATGGCGGATTTATACTGCGGAGTAGGAACATTTGCCGTATTTCTTTGCGATTTATTTCCAAAGATTATTCTTGCGGAAGAAAACAAAACTGCAATCAGTATAGCCCGTGAAAACCTGAAAGGAATCAATGCCGAGTTTTTCGCGCTTCGTGACACAGACTGGCCGCGCGTCTTGAATAAAATGGATTTTGGCTTTGCGGTTGTTGATCCGCCAAGGACAGGACTTTCCCTAAAACTGGACGGACCGGCTGTGCTTGCCTATGTTTCCTGTGATGCAGCTTCATTGGCGCGGGATGCAAAATCTCTTTTAGAGAGCGGCTATAAACTAAAAAAAATCATGCTCTTTGATTTCTACCCGCAGACAGCGCACATTGAAAGCCTGGCTGTGTTTGAAAAATAATGCGAGAGGAGGGACTTTGCGAGAGGAGGGACTTGAACCCTCATGCCTGCGGCACCAGATCCTAAGTCTGGCGTGTCTGCCAATTCCACCACTCTCGCGGAGTTTAATAAAAATTTATTAATTTTCTTGAACCGCGATGGGATCGAACCATCGACCCGCAGATTAAGAGTCTGCTGCTCTACCGGCTGAGCTAGCGGTCCTGATGAGAGTATCCTAACAAAAATGGGAAAATAGGTCAATTGAGCGAGGGGCTCCGATCCTTCCGCGGTTCACTACCTTGACTATTTCCTGAATTTACGCCAGTATGACGCTAGACATTGTTTTGAACCACAGGCTTGGGCATGAATGCCCGGAATACTGCTAAATTTGACAAAAAGAGGAATATTGTGGCTATTACTAAAGAAATTAAACGGCTGGAAAAATCTAATGTTGCTTTGAGTATCACCGTCCCTAAAGAGGATGTTCGTGCCCAATACAACAAAATGCTGAATGATTATACCAAAAGCCTTCAAATACCCGGTTTTCGCAAGGGGAAGGTCCCCAAAGAGGTGCTGGAAAGGAAATTCAGCGAGGCGCTCAAAGGCGATGCTTTGGGGCGTATTGTCGAATCAACATTAAAGGATATTTTTGACAACACAAAAGATGATAAATTGTCCCGAAATGAAAGACCTTTGCCTTATTCCACGCCGCAATTGCAGGAAGAGGATCTTACTCTCGACTTAGAGCAGGATCTTTGTTTTTCTGTAGTTTATGACGTGCTTCCCGAGATTAAGATAGGTCAGTGGAAAGGGCTGAATGTTGAGTATCCTTACGCTGAGGCAGGAGAAGAAGATATCGGCAGGGAACTTGAGGAAATCCGGGAACGGAACGCTGTTGTTATGGATCGTGATGACGGCGCCGCTGCCCGGAAAGGCGATGTTGTAACAATTGATTATCAGGTACTGGATCCAATCGAAGAAGGCGCCCAGATGCCTTTATCCCGCAAGGATTTGGCTTTTACCCTTGACGGAAAAAATGTTTTTAAATTCGATGATAGCATTATAGGGATGAAAAAGGGGCAAACAAAGGATATCGATCATAAATTCAGCGATGATTTTTATGATGCGTCTCATGCAGGCGTAACCAGAAAAATGCAGATAACGCTGACAGCCGTTAAAGAGAAAAAACTGCCGCAGCTCGATGATGATTTAGCGCAGGATGTTGATGAAAAATTTAATACCCTGGATGACCTAAAAAATAATATCAGGGAAAAACTGACCAAAAATCTGGAAACACGTTTAAGAGAAAAGAAACTCAGCGTACTTTTGGGCAAAATAATGGAAAATACGCCTGTAACTCTGCCTGAAGCAATGATCAAAACAGAAGTAGAAGGGCGTATACGAAGGATTGCCCGTTATTACAATACCAATGAAGATATAATAATGCAGATGACAGGCGAAGATAAAATGAATGAAATGCGCGAAGCTTCCCAAAAAGCGCTTCATTCGCGCCTTATAATCGAAACTTTAATGGAAGAGCACAATATCGATGTGACAGATGATGAGGTAGAAAAAGAAATTGAAAATGTAGCAAGCATAAACAATACGGATATTGCTGAAGTAAGAAAATACTATGATAGCGAGCAGGCAATGATTTATTTAAGGGAAGATATCAAAGAAAAGAAAATTATTGATTTAATGCTGGCGGAAAACAATTTAAAACCGGGAAAAAAGGAGAATTATCTGGTCTACATGACAGATAATGGTTAAATTTAATTTATGAATGAAAAGATGAGCAATTTGGTACCATTTGTAGTAGAACAAACAGGGATGGGGGAGCGTTCTTATGATATTTTTTCCCGTCTTTTAAAAGATCGTATCGTATTTTTGGATGGAGAAATACATGATTCTTCTGCCGATCTTGTCGTGGCGCAGCTTCTTTTTTTGGACGGTCAGGATACCGAGAAAGATATTAACCTCTACATCAATTCTCCCGGCGGTTCTGTGACAGCAGGTCTCGCAATTTACGACACGATTCAACATGTAAAATCAGATGTGCAGACCATTTGTCTTGGACAAGCCGCTAGCATGGCTGCTCTTATTTTAACTGCGGGCACTGCGGGAAAACGCATGATCCTGCCGTCTTCGCGCGTTCTTATTCACCAGCCGTGGGGCGGCGCGCAAGGGCAGGCGAGAGATATCGGCATACAATCCCGGGAAATAATCCGCTTAAAAAGAATCATTATTGATTGTTTCGCGAAGCACTCGGGAAAAACATCAGAAAAAATAGCATCCGATATGGAAAGGGATTTTTATATGTCCGCGCAAGACGCGGTAGATTACGGCATTGTAGATGCCATTTTAACACGGGAAAAACCAGGAAGGGATAAGAATGGCAAGGCTTCGTAACGGACCTGAAGTATTTGAAAGGGTCTGCTCATTTTGCGGAAAGAGCGCAGACATGGCGCGCCGTCTTGTCTCAGGTCCCAATGATGTGTATATCTGCGACGAATGTATAGAAGTTTGCCGGAAAATTCTTTACGAAGAAGAATTTGAGCTTACATCGCATTTTACAGGAGATATTCCCACGCCTCGTGATATTAAAAATTACCTGGATTTTTTTGTAATAGGGCAGGACAATGCAAAAAAAGCGCTTTCTGTCGCGGTTTATAACCATTATAAACGGATAGCGAATCCCGCAGCTTCTTCCATAGAAAGCATAAATAAAATTGATGAAGTTGAAATTGAAAAATCAAATGTTCTGTTAATTGGACCTACAGGAACAGGAAAAACATTGCTTGCGAAAATACTTGCAAAAAAATTAAAAGTACCGTTTGCGATTGTAGACGCGACCACTCTTACAGAGGCAGGTTATGTCGGCGAAGATGTAGAAAATATTCTGCTTAAATTGATTCAGAGCGCAGGCGGCAATATTGCGGCAGCAGAAAGAGGCATTGTATACATTGACGAGATCGATAAAATCGCGCGTAAGGGAGAAAACATTTCCATTACCCGTGATGTAAGCGGCGAAGGTGTACAGCAGGCGCTTTTAAAAATAATAGAAGGAACAATCGCATCTGTACCGCCTCAGGGCGGCAGAAAACATCCCAATCAGGAGATGATTCGCCTGGATACTACAAATATTCTGTTTATCTGCGGCGGCGCTTTTGTGGGGCTGGATAAATTAATCTCACGCCGTGTTGTTCAGCATCCGATGGGTTTCGGCGCAGAGACAGGCAGCGGAGAGAAATCGCTTAAAGAACTCTATGATTCGCTACATCCTGATGATTTGATACAGTTTGGAATGATACCTGAGTTTATAGGAAGGCTTCCAATTACTGTAGGTCTTGAAGAATTAAAACGTGAAGATTTAAAACGTATAATAACAGAGCCGCGAAATGCCATTGTGCGCCAGTATCAGGCTTCCCTTGCCTATGACAATGTTAAGCTTGAATTTACAGAAAAGGCGATTGATGCCATTGCGGATAAGGCAATTAAACAAAAAACAGGCGCGCGCGGACTTAGGGCAATTGTAGAAAGGCTTATGACAGATATCATGTTTGACATTCCTTCTGTTGCCGGCGATAAAAAAATAATAATCTCCCAGGATACTGTGGAAAAATCAGAGCCGCCCCAGATTATTTATTTACAGCAGGAACAAGAGCAGAAAAGCGCCTGATTAAATGAAAAAATTCTTTGAACGTCTGCATATTAAATTATTCGGGAAGAAATATTATCCGGAAGATTATAATTTTAACGAGAAAGAAATTTCTACAGAAAGTTTTCCTCTTTTGGCGCTAAGGGATTTGGTTCTTTTTCCTGATACTGTTATTTCTATTTTTATAAAACAAAGTTCTGACATTGCCGCAATTGATGAAGCAAGATTGCGCGAAAACCGCCTGTTTGCTTCCTGTATTGTAAAAGATGAAACCAATCCGCTTGCAAACGAACACTGCAAAACAGGAACTGTAATAAGAATTATAAACCGGCTGAAACTGCCGGATAATACATACCGGGTGCTTATCCAGTGCGAATACCGCGGAGTTATCATTTCCAGCTCCAATCAGCATGGAGTTGCTTTGGTAAAGGTTGAGCCGCTTAAAACAACAGGTTTAAATGATCCGTTAAGCGATGATGATCTGGCTCTGATGCGCTCTGTTCAAAAATCTTTTGCCCAGTATGCGGAATATTCAAGAAGAATAAGCGGCGATACGCTTGCTGCTGTAGAAAAAACCGAAAATCCCGAACGTCTTGCAAATCTTATATGCAATTCAGTGTATTTAAAACCCGAGAAAAAAACAGAGCTGCTCGGTTTTGCCGATACAAGACAGCGGCTTCATGAAATTCTTGAAACATTGGAGCGGGAAAACCAGATATACGGCATTCAAAAAAATATTTCCGGCAAAGTAAAAAGCCGCATGGACAAACGTCATCGTGAATATATTCTTAACGAACAACTTAAAGAAATAAACAAGGAACTTGGCAAGGACAAAATAGAAGATGAGTTTGTTATTCTGGAAAACCGCATAGCGGAAAAGAAACCGCCGCAGGAAGTTCTGGAAAAAACAGCCAAAGAAATAAAAAGACTTAGAAAACTCCAGCCGTTTTCGCCGGAAGCAGGTGTTTTAAGAACCTATCTTGAATGGATAGCAGATCTTCCGTGGAGCAGTTTTACAGTAGACGCAGGTGACCTTGTAGAAGCGGAAAAAATTCTTGACGAAGATCATTTTGGCATGGAAAAAGCAAAAGAAAGAATAATAGAATTTATTGCAGTAAGACAGCTGATTGGCAATGAGGAACAGAATAAAAATGAGCAGCCTGGTGATTTAGCCGCCCTCTCGCTAATTCCTGATACTGTGCCTATCAATTCTCCGCTTCCCAATTCTATAAAGGGCCCTATTCTTTGCTTTGTAGGTCCTCCCGGTACCGGAAAAACCAGTCTAGGCAAATCTGTAGCGCGCGCATTGGGGAGAGAGTTTGTACGTATATCGCTTGGCGGAGTGCGCGATGAGGCGGAGATAAGAGGTCATCGTAAAACTTATGTCGGCGCATTGCCGGGAAAAATCATACAATCCATGCGCAAGGCGCAGACTGTTAATCCTGTGTTTTTACTGGATGAAATAGACAAACTTTCCTGGGATTTCAGGGGAGACCCCGCATCGGCTCTTTTGGAAGTTCTTGATCCCGAGCAAAATTCTACATTTACAGATCATTATCTTGAAGTGCAATATGACCTTTCCAAAGTTATGTTTTTAACAACAGCAAATTCTCTTCATTCAATTCCGTATCCGCTTTTGGATCGCATGGAAATAATAGAAGTGCCAGGTTACGGAGAAAATGAAAAACTGAGCATTGCAAAACAATTTCTGGTACCCAAAGAATTGCGCAATAACGGGCTTAATACCGCGCAAATTACATTCAGGGATGATACATTAAAAGACATTATCCGCTATTGGACAATGGAATCCGGCGTGCGTAACCTTGAACGGGAAACAGCACGGTGTATCAGGCGCATTGCGCGTGATGCCGTAAACAAGGGATACGGCAAAGATAAACCGATATCGGAATTTAAGAAAACGGTAAAACCTGCCAGCCTTGAAAAGCTTTTGGGAAGAAAAAAATACAAAAGAGACCTGGTTTACAGGGAAGCGCGTGTCGGCGTAACCTACGGACTTGCATGGACAGAATACGGCGGAACCATCATGCCGGTAGAAACAATCCGTTACGACGGAAGCGGAGAGCTGCTTATTACGGGGAATCTGGGCGATGTAATGAAAGAAAGCGTTCGTATTGCATTATCATATCTTCGCAGCGCAGGCGGCAAATATAATTTTTCGCTGGACGCTCTTTCTAAATCTGATTTTCATATTCATGTTCCGGAAGGCGCTATTCCAAAAGACGGTCCGTCTGCCGGTATTACCCTTGCATCTTCTTTGCTTTCTACGCTTTGCAAAGTGCCTCCGCTGCCGTGTATTGCCATGACAGGAGAAATAACGCTCACCGGCAGAGTTCTTCCGATAGGCGGATTAAAAGAAAAATTGCTTGCCGCTATCAGAAACGGAATGGAAACAGTTTTGCTTCCCCGAGACAACGAGGAGCACTGGAACGAACTTGACAAGGAAATCCGTTCTTCCGTAAAAGTTGAATTTTTGGAGACTGCGGCGGATGTTTTTGAAAGATTATTCCCAAAAGAAATAATTAAAAAGAAGTCTACACGTCCTTAGGTCTTGTATCTTTCACTCTTACGGCTTTACCTTCCGAAACAGGCAAACTTCCGCTTTCATGAAGTTCAACTTTGGGACTGATGGAAATAGAGGCTGCAAGTGTTTCTTTTATTTTTTCCTTAAGCGCATTTAACGGGCGGGCATCGTCCATGAAAATATCGGCGCTTACTTCTGTTTTAACTGTCATTCTGTCAAGAGCGCCGTCTTTTTCCACCACGATAAGATAGTTGTTGCCAACCTCTTTCATGCTCATTATAACTTCTTCTATCTGGCTTGGGAAAACATTTACGCCATTTATGATGAGCATATCGTCGCTGCGTCCTGTTATGCGTTTAAGACGCCTGTGGGTTCTGCCGCACTTGCACTGTTCTGTGTAAAAAGCGGTAAGGTCACGGGTACGGTAGCGCAGGATAGGCGTGGCTTCGCGGCAAAGGATTGTAAGTACAAGCTCGCCGATTTCTCCGTTTTTAACCGGCTCCAGCGTATCGGGATTGACGATTTCCGCAATGTAGCCGTCTTCCCAGATATGCAGTCCGTCTTTGCATTGACATTCAAAAGCGACACCCGGTCCGTTCATTTCGGAAAGACCGTAAGAATTGTAAACATCAACTTTTAAAAGCGCTTCTATGCGTTTTCTTGTATCTTCGGAATAAGGTTCCGCGCCGCCAAAAGCGCGTTTAATTACGAGGCTTTCCCGATCAACTCCCGCTTCTTTCATTTTTGTTTCCAGATGAAGAAGAAAACTAGGTGTTGCGTGTAACACGGTTGTGCCGTAATCCTGCATCATTTTAAACTGCCGCGCGGTATTTCCGGCTCCGGCAGGGATTACAAGCATTCCTACTTCCTCGCCGCCCTGATGAAATCCAAGTCCGCCTGTAAAAAGCCCGTAAGTTATCATGTTCTGAAACACATCGTTTTTACCGCAGCCTGTTGAATAAATACAGCGCGCCATATAATCTGCCCATCTTTTTAAATCATCGCGGCTAAAATAAATTACTGTGGGTGTTCCTGTGGTTCCGCTGGAAGAATGAAGGCGCACAACATCTTCTTTTGGGATAGATAAAAAACCATAGGGAAAACCGTCTCTAAGATCGTCTTTTGTTGTAAAAGGGATACGGTTTAAATCATCCAGAGTTTTAATATCATCCTGACTATTTATGCCGATACCGGAAAGCCGCTTTTTGTAAAACGGCGTTCTAAGAGCAAATCGAATTTCTTCTTTTAACTTTTTAAGCTGCAGCTCTTCCAGCTCTTTTCGCGGCATTTTTTCTATTTGCGGGTCCCAATACTGATAGTTCATTTTCCTGTCCGGGTTTGCCCAAGTTTAAACGCTTTAATATTTGCCGCAGCCAAAGACGCGTCTTTTTTGGAAAACACATCGGTAATTGTTTTTTCCAGGCTTGCGCTTTTAATGGGAAGGAAACACGAAGCCGCCCCTACCATGACTGTATTTACGGCTTTGGCAAGCCCCGCTTCTTTGGCAAGAGCGGCAGTCTGCACAATCCGCCATTTTGGAAGCTTTTTAATGGATGTATGAATCCCCCCGATATCGGGATAATTGGGCATATTGCTGTACGCTTCCGCAGCGGTAACGAGTATCCCGCCGGGTTTAAGGTAAGAAACATACCTAAGGCTCTCCAGGGGTTCCATAGAGATTATCAAATCTGCCCCTCCCTTTGGAACAAGGTCTCCCGCGATTTTCCCGCTGGCTATCCGCATATGCGCCAAAACAGCCCCGCCTCTTTGCGCCATACCGTGCACTTCACTCTGGCGCACCTCAAGCCCTTCGCTCATTGCAGCCTGTGCAATAATGGAGGCAACGGATAAAACTCCCTGCCCGCCTACTCCTGATAGGATTACGTCGTATTTCATAGCTTATTATTGCGGAATTTTGAAAAAATAACAAGGGCGATGGCTATGCAGAAATGTATGCCTGAAAATTTTACTTGGGGTCCTGTCAGAGAAAAAAGCACCGCGCGGAGGCGGCACTTTTTTCTCTGCCACCCCTCAAGTATTTTATTGGGCATACATTTCTGAATATACATAGATTTTTTAATTACGCAATTGATGGGTAGGGGGGTGGCTGTTAGGTGGTAGCAGCTACCTTTTTTTGGTAGCTGTTACCAATTTCTGGTTAGTGCTTTTTTAGCTCTGTTTGTAAGCGAGCGATTTCTGCACTCATGTCAGCAAGTTTTACATTTTGGCTGGCAATAACTGCTTTCTGCTCAGCAACCACACCTTTCCACTTTTTATCAGAGCGCATCTCACCTATCCGCTCGCAGGTTTTCATGTTCGAGTAATTATCCATTTCTGCCATTTTTTGGCTGCGGAATAATGCTTTCTCGTCTTCGTTCTGGCTTATTTCCTGTAATATTGTCGCTGCCATAGCTATCTCCTTTTTCTCCCTTATTATATCATTAATTTTGCTTCTTAGCTCAAGTGTTGGAGCGAATCTTAAAAATAACAGCCATTTTTCAAACGATGTTAGCTGGTTTATGGGTTTGGCTAATATATTCTTTAATTTACTAAGTTCTATGATTATCAGGTTAATCTGATCTGTAAGTTCTGCACCTTTTTCATTTCTCAATGAAAACCTGTTAAAAAAATCGGGCTTCTTGCGAAAAACAGTATGAGAAGTAAAAGTAATCTGATACGTACGTACCAAATTGTGATATTCTACTCCCTTTGATTTTTGCGATGAATGCAGGTCTGTCAGGAAATAGGTATACTTCTTTAAAAAGTTCCTTCTTTTCAAACCTGTCTCATAGACAGGGGTAGAATGCATCTCCACATCGATCTGGTCACCGTTTTCGATGGTACAGTTTACATCAAACCTCTGCTCTTTTTCATCAATGTCAGAAACAGGCAGTTCTACGTTCCGTATAGTCGCATCCGTTACCTTCTTCCCAATTACTGCCGAAATAATGTCCATAAGAACCTGTTTCGCATCCGGGTGGGTAAGCAGCACTTTAAAAATTCTGTCGTTGCTGGGCGGCAAAAGAATCGCGTCCTGTGCAAGCAAACACTGTTTAAAATTAGCCATATAATTCTCCTTCGGGCTATCCCCGAACAGTGTGATTTGACACACTGATAAAAGTTGATTAACAGATAAAAAAATCTGTCAGCTATATATGGCGCACAGATGCGTGGTGCTTGACCGAAAAACGAGGAATCTCATTTTTTTAATCTTTTTTTTAAAAAAATTACTATACAAACGTTTTTTGCACGGAAAAGGTAGGGTGGAGGTTATTTTTTTTTGCGGCGGTATTGGCGGTAGGTTTTTTCTATGGATTCTTTTACGGAGATTGAGATGTCCATTATTAGGCGGTCTATGTAGAGGGCGGTGTCGTCAATTTGGGTTTTGTTTATTCTGAAAAGTTCGAATTCTTCCACTTTTAGAGCTCTTGCTATTTTAACAAGAGTTTCCGGGTACGGCCATTTAATGCCTCGTTCTATGTTGCTTAAAAAATTAATAGAAATATCTGCTTTTTCGGCTAAATCTGCCTGCGACCAGCCATGATTGTTGCGATAGAGTTTGATATTACTGCTTAAAATAGCCCGTAAATCCCTGCCATCCATGCTTTTTTACCCTGATTATCTAATTATCTTGTAGGTCTATTGACATTGTTCCTTATGGGGTTATAAAATGACAAATATCTATTAGGACTATACAGTATAGTCTTATTGGGGTTTTTAAAAGTATTTTAAATAAAAGTTATAAAAAAAGCATTTTTAATGAATTTAATGGGGGTGTTTTTGAAAAAAGCAATATTATTGTTATTAATTGTTTTGATTAATTCTGCTGCTTTTACTCAGCAAAAACATGCTTTAGTAATTGGAAACTCAAATTACACCGGTATATCCCGTCTGACAAATCCTGTTAATGATGCCAATGATATGGAAGCCGTATTAAAAGACATGGGCTTTTCTGTGACTAAAGTTCTTGACGGAAGCCGCCAGTCAATGGAGAACGCCGTTGTTCAGCTTAAAAATCAGCTTTCTAGATCAACAGGTTCCTATGGTTTTTTCTTTTATGCCGGACACGGAGTGCAATCCAGCGGTGAAAATTATTTAATTCCGGTGGATGCAAATATCCCAAGTGAAAATGCGTTAAGGGACAGGGCAGTAGCTTTAAACTGGATAATGGCAGAATTAAACGATGCCGGAAACGAATTGAATTTTATAGTTCTTGATTCCTGCCGTGACAATCCTTTTAGCTGGAACAGAAATTTATCAAGGGGACTTGCGGTAGTAAGCCGCGCGCCGCCCGGCAGCATTATTTTTTACGCGACCTCTGACGGCCGTCCCGCATCTGATGGAACCGGTAGAAACGGGCTTTTTACAACCCAGCTTTTGAACAATCTTAAAACCCAAGGATTAGAAATTACTGAATTAATTCGCAATACAGGAAATGCAGTTAGACAGTCAAGCGGCGGAACTCAGATTCCTGCTGTATATAACCAGTTTTTTGGTATGGCGTATCTTGGTACAAGACCTGTTTCAGATTCTTCTTCCGCCGCGCATAATCCAGAGCTGGCTAAAACACATTTTGACAGAGGAGAGATATTCAGGAATCGAAGTGAATGGGATGCCGCAATTCGTGAATATACGGAAGCTATCAGATTTGATATTAATTACCCTGAAGCTTATAATATGCGGGGATTATCGTACAGGAGCAAAGGTGATCACGATCGTGCTATTGCAGATTTTAGTGTTGCCATAGGTTTAAATCCAAATTATAGCTGGGCTTACCGGCTCCGGGGAAATTCGCATCAGAATAAGGGCGATTTTGATCGTGCTATTGCAGATCAAAGTGAAGCAATAAGAATCAATTCCAATTCTCATTTAGCATTTTATAATCGGGGAAATGCTTACAGGGCAAAGGGCGATTTAGATCGCGCCATTGCAGATTACACTGTAGCGATAATGCTCAATCCTGAATACTCTTTAGCTTATAACAATCGGGGATTATCGTATAGTGATAAGGGAGATAACGATCGTGCTATTGCAGATTACACAGCGGCAATTAGGATCAATCCTAATTATGCCCTTGCATATAACAATCGTGGGCATGCATATCAGGCAAAAAGAGATACAGCAAGAGCAAATGCTGATTTTGCAAGGGCTCGTGAACTTGGTTATAGGTAGTGAGTGTACTAATCGCCGCGTATGCGGTGAGGAAATAAATTAGAGGAGATTTAAAATGAAGAAAGTCTATGTGGTTTTACTTGCTTTTGTGTTGGTATTCTTTGGAATTTCTGACGTATTTGCAGGTGGAGGTAAAGAAGCCGATCGTGATTCGCAAATTCAAAGAGATCGGGGAAGGGATTATGCTTCGATTCCAAGCGCAAATTTATTTGCGGAAGGCGGAAGAGGAAGCCTGGCAATTACAAATCAAGCAAGTTTTGATGTTATAATATTTGCCGGCAGAGTAAATCAAAATAATGTTTTAGGCGGTATTAAAGCAGGGAAAACAAGGAATTTTGATTTAAGTACATTGTCTCTCCCGGCAAGAAACGGAAGTTTTCTTATTCGTGCAGCATCTTATGATACCTATACCAGAAAAAATTTGCGTGTAACCGAAGAAGATATTTTATATGCAGGGTTAGTAGTATATGATCTGAATGACCCAAGAGATAAAACACATATAAATATTTTTGCCGGAATTAGCCAGAGTAATGAGACTTTTATTTGGGTATCCAATACATCAAAATTCGTACTTGAATTAAGGGTTGGTACTCCAAATGGTGAAAAACTTGCAACACTTGCTCCATTCCAAACAAATAAAGCAATCGCATTATCTCCGCAACAAAGGAATATGCCGTACGAATTTTATGCAACATACCTGTATATCAATCCTCAGACAAACGAAATTGTCAACTTTGCAGCAAGAGGTATGGATGAGAGGCAGCGCAGATCTCCAAGCGGTGACAGGGTGAATCCGATGGTTTTTGCAGGTCCTGCAGATACATCGCAGATTAGCTATCTTAACGCGTTTTTACGCATTAAAAATGATACCAACTGGGGTTTCAATATGATGGATGGTACAACATGGATGTTTGACCAAAAAGGAATGCCTTTAGTTGAATCCGGAATGCTTGTAACTTATGATATTCCGGCATTATCCGGCGAGGCTGGTCAATTGTATACAAATCTTAATATGGAATTTGATAACATGAGAACTATGAGGATAAATAATTTTAGAGCCAGACCAGGGGTTGTATATGATATGACAATTACCTTGCGTAATGGCAATCTTGCTTATGATATTCGTGAAACTGAACGAAAAGATATGCTGGATGACCTTAGAGTTTCATTATTCTTTGGTGATTAATAATATTTTTGCCGCAGGTTTAAGGCTGTGGACAGCCAAGCCTGCGGTTTTATTTTTTTATTTAAAAGAGATTTATAATGAGATTTATTATTATTAGTATTTTTGCATTATTAATTGTTTTAACAGCTTGTACTCCATCTGAAAAAAAAGAAAAGTCAGATGAGGCAATACTCGCTGTTAACAATGCTGTGCAAGAAAATAATTCTATTATTAAAAATGAAGCTGTTGAAATATCAACAACCATTACAACTGATAATTCAGAAAAAATACAAGAAAATGAAAAAACAGAAGAAACAAGCGTTTTAATAGAAAATAATGTTTCTGTTGAACCCGCTAAAACTGTAGATATGGTTTTAGTACGGGGAGGTTCTTTTCAAATAGGCAGTGAAGACGGCGAATTAGATGAAAGACCAATTCATAGAGTAACAATAAATTCTTTTTATATTGGAAAATATGAAGTTACTCAAAAAGAATGGAATAATATAATGGGTAATAATCCCAGCAGTTTTAAAGGGGAAAATTTACCGGTAGAAAATGTAAGCTGGCTGGATGTGATAGATTTTTGCAATCGTCTTAGTATTAAGGACGGTTTTCAACCTGTGTATCAAAGAGAGGGAAATAATGTTTCCTGCAATTTTGCTGCAAATGGTTATAGGCTGCCAACTGAAGCTGAATGGGAATATGCTGCAAGAAGCGGAAGCGGCAATATAGATGCTATTGGCTGGTACAATGTAAATAGTTATGGAAAAACAAATGAAGTAGGAAAAAAAACACCTAATTCTTTTGGAATATTTGACATGAGCGGAAATGTTTCAGAATGGTGCTGGGATTTATATGGACCTTATTCAAATAATGAAAGTTCTGGATCTGTAGTTTCCAGTACAACACGTGTAGTACGCGGAGGCAATTGGGGAAGCAGTGCCTGGGATATGCGTGTTACTGCAAGAAGTCATTTTTCCGCTACTACCCGTAATTCCGGTATTGGTTTTAGAGTAGTACGAATTGCTTTATAAAGGAGGAACAATAAATGAAAAAGTTGTTTTTATATATCATATTAGTTGTTTTGGTGTTCTCTTGTGCAAGTTCTGATAATGTTAATACTAGCCAAACAGTTACAATACATAGCGCACAGGGGATCTCTATAAGAGTAGAAAATCCTACTTGTTACAATGTTTATTTTGATGAAAAACAGCGTATCGGAAAATATTCAAACGGTACAGTTGAGCTTTTTACAGAAAGCGGAATATTATCAAGAGAATTTGATATATGGTATGAGATACCTTTAAGCAGTAATGTTCCCTTGTATGTAAAAGGTGATCACCGGACAATACGGGAAAATCAGAATACAATTACCATAAATGAACCGCAATTCAGGGAAAATTACGGAATTTATTTAGCAATAAAAAATAATGCAGGCAGCGCGATAACTTTTAGAACAGGCGGAACAATTAACCCGTTAATTGAACAAAGAGGAACTCCATCATCAGAAAATTTTCTTGTAGCTTCAAGTAAGAGGGAATTTTCGCCCGGCGAGACAGCAGTTTTTGATATTAGCAGGGATTCAGGGAGAGAGAATTATTATATTCATGACAGCCGAAGAGATATAACTTTTACACTGCCTTTACCGTTAAAAAGAAATTATTTATATTCATTTGAGTACACCGCTAATACCGTCACCCTCACAGATATCCGTCCTTTACACCGTGCCGGTGAGCCGGCATGGGCTAAAACAATACAGGATACTTCCAGTCCTATGAATGTTGTATCAGAAGACAGGCAGATCCACTTGTTTTACCAGACAGATCAGGGAGTAAACAGAAATACTTATAACTCTGCAGGTACCGAAATTGCATCAAAAATCAGAAACGGAGATGGTTTTAATTTAACATATGCAGATAAGATAGACGGCGGGTATTTAATTGCCGGTTTTAATGAATTGTCTAATGGTAGTTTTCTGCCAATTGCCAGAATTCATGGGGATGACGGAGTTTTACGGGGAACGCTTGATCCGTCCAACAATAGAAATGCAAGGTCTGCGAAATTTAATACCGCTGCGAAAAAAGATGCTTCAAATTGGTTTTTTGCAGGAGGGGGAGCGGAAAACAGCGCTGCCGGAGATTTAGCTTATATTAGAGCCGTTCGTTTTGCAAATTCACGTTTTACTGCTGTATGGGAATTAACAGGAAGCGATTTTGAGACAAGGGCACCCGGCGCTAAATACGGAGAAATAAGAGCTGCTTCTTATTATCCATTGCGGGACAGTTTGCTTGTTGCAGGATTTACAGATGCACCGGTTCTAACATCCTATGTAGCGGAAATTAACAATGCGGGAAGAATACAAAATATAAATGCGACCTTCAGAGATTTATTGTTTTTTAAAATAATTACAGATAAAGACGGCTCGTATTACCTTATTGGAGAAGAGTTTAAAGGCGAAGAAGTTTTTGCATTCGCGGCAAAATACGATTCCGGCAACAGACAGTTATGGAGGCTTGTAAATCAGCCAGCTTCCAATTCTTATTATCAGGATGCAATTTTGGACAGCGAAAACGGACGTATTATTCTTGCAGGTACAATGCGGGCAAGAGAAACTCATGGAAGAAACGGAACTCCGTTTATAGACGCGATAAACATAGCAGATGGTTCTCTTATTTGGCGTGAAGAATTAACAGATTCTTCGTTAAGGGGGGGCAATATTGCACAAGCATCCCTTGTAACAGCAATAACAAACGCGCCGGATTATGGTTTTGCAATAACGCTTTCCGGCGTAAGCGACTGGTATGATAGGCCGTTTATTATCGCGCGCCTTAATTCGCAGGGGAAATTTATTAAAGAGTAAATATAAATTATCAAGAGGTTGTTTTATGAAAAAGTATTTAATGGTTTTATTGTTAATTTTTGTTTGTATATCTGTTGTTTTTGCGCAGAATGTGGAAACCAGAATAAAACAGGCAGTAGATGGCCTTTCTGTACGATTGAATTTTGCCATGGATGTAAGTTTAGGCTCTCTTACGCGCGATGGAGTAGACACACCCAGCGCATTTTCACGATGGTTGTCGGATAAAATAAGTCATAATGCGGTAAATAACAGTTTATTTAATGTTATAGCGCCGACAAGAGGCATGCCATCATCCCGTCCGAGTGTAGCGAGAAATGGAATTATTTCCGGCACATATTTTGTACGCGGTAATTCTGTAGATGTAACATTACAGCTTTCTTCCAATAATTCTGTAGTTAATTCGCAAAATTTTACCATTACAGTGGCAGAGCTTACGCAAATGGGAATTAGTATAGAGCCGCCTAATCAGCATGCAGTACAGGAACGGGAACAGATTTTGGAGCAATTGAAAGTTCCTATTGCGCAGGATAATACCCGTCCTGTTCAGGAGCAAAATACGGCATCCGCGGCTTTTGAAATAACAGCATGGCCCAATACAGACAGTTTTACTTTTATAGAAGGCGATGAATTAAGAATAACTATTTTATCTAATCGTAATTGTTATTTTAAAGTTTATCATATTGATATAAACAATCAGATGCAATTGATTTATCCAAATTCGGCAAATACAAACAATTATCTTCAGGCAAATGTACAGCGCACTATTCCGGAAGCTCCCATACAGTATGTAATTGAACCGCCTTTTGGGCAGGATACAATTGTAGTTGTCGCATCAGGTCAGCAATTTTCTGATATTAGAAATGAAATTGCATCGGCATCCAGAGGTGTCGGAGTAAGACTGCAGAATCTGCCGGACAATAATCAAATTATCGCGGCAGGAACAGTATCCACACGTTTTAGTTTTACAAGTTTATCTTCCAGTTATTACGATAATACTTTTTCTTATGAAAGACCGAATAACATAACAGAAGCCATACAGGCTATTCGCGCAAATATACAGCAAAACGGCGGAACATTTAACGGAAATGAAAGAGAAGGAACATTTAGTGTAGGCGGAACAACGGGAAAATATACTGTAACAGCAAATGCAATAATTTTTAATATACGCAACGGCAATGAATATACCGCTACAAGAAGCGCGGGTTTAAGATTTTCAATTGACAGACCAAGAGATATAGGGCAGGCAATTAATTCTGTACGAGCCGGCATAGAAAGAAAAGGCGGAGTTTTTAACGGAAATGATCAAAGCGGAAATTTCAGCGCAAGCGGCATAATAGGACAATATAATATATCAGAAAGAGTTGATATAAATATTAGCCGAAAACCTTTAGCTGTACCCAATTCATTTATAGAAAGAGAAATAAGAAGTTATTTTAGCGGAAGATAAAATCGCAAGGAGTTTTTTTTGTGAAAAAAACATTAGTTTTTCTTATATTGCTTACAGTATGCACAGCGCTTTTTGCCCAGCAAAAATTCGCGCTTGTAATTGGTAATGCGGATTATACAACTATATCTAAATTAAGAAACCCTGTAAATGATGCCAATGACATTACAGCAGCTTTACAAAGATTAGGGTTTACTGTAGATAAACTATTGAATGCTACACAAGAACATATAGACAGCGCGGTTACAAGGTTAAGAAATCGGCTTAGCGCTTCTAAAGATTCCTATGGTTTTTTATTTTATGCAGGACATGGGGTTCAGTTTAACGGGGAGAATTATCTGCTTCCTGTAGATATAAATATTGACAGTGAAAATCGTTTAAGATACCGGGCGGTTGCAGTACAATCAATACTGGATGAGTTAAACGACGCGGGTAACAGCCTTAATATTATTGTGCTGGATGCATGCCGTGACAATCCTTTTGGATTAAGCCGCAGCGCCAGCCGCGGGCTTGGGCTGATAAGCCGTCAGCCGGCAGAAAGCATCATTGTTTACGCAACTAGCGCAGGTTCGGTTGCTTCTGACGGAACCGGCAGAAATGGCCTTTTTACAACTCAGCTTTTAAGAAATCTAATTCCGGGTTTGGAAGTAGGCGAAATATTTCGCAGAACAGGAGCAGAAGTTTCTCAGGCAAGCAGAAGACAGCAAATCCCGGCAGTATATACTCAATTTTTTGGGACAGCTTATCTGGGCGGAACAGGTCAAGCCGCATCTCAGTCTGCTTCTGCTCAAACTGTAACTGTTGTATCTTCTTCGTCAGCTTCCGCTTCAGCCGCTGTTGGAAGCATACAAATTACATCTGAAATTGCCGGAATTGTAATGGTAGATAATGTGGAAATTGGCAGCAGAATTAAAGCAGGCGGGACACTAACCGTTACAGATGTAAGCGTTGGAAGTACAGAAGTTGCAGTAAAAAAAGATGATGGCAAAGTTGTAAAAGCGCCGCAGGCGGTTATGGTACGTCAGGGACAAACTGCAAATATATCCATAATGGAATATATAGTGCCAAATTGGGTGCAGACACTGCCGCAAACAAATGACCGAATGGCTTATTTTGTAGGCAGATCGGAAAGAATGGAAAACTATGAAAATTATCTGGAAGCAAAATCCGGCGCTATGATGGATGTGCTTATACAATTTTCTATTTATAAAAATGCTGAAATTCAAGTAATGTCTACTGATTTTTATGATGGTAATAACCAATCTTTAGAATATAATATGCAAATTAATGCAAATAATAACAGTACCGGATTATATCAACAAGCTGAATGGATGGCTGAAGATGGAACACTATATGTTTTATATACCTATTCATCCAGAGGCAGAGCTAATCCAAGACCTGATTTTCCGGTGTTTTTTAGGGATTATCAATTAAGAAATGATCGTATATATTTTACCGCAAAAGCAGTTTCTAAGGACAATACAAATGAATTATCCGTTCATGCTGAACAAAATGTTAGAATGCAAATTTTTTTATGGTTGGGGAGCACTATAAATGGTACATTCATAAATAATAATTATACTAATGTAACTAATATATCTTCAAACACTTATTATGGGACAAGCTCTTTTGAAACAAATTTAAAATGTATAACTCAGATTAATATACAGAGTCTTTCATTTCAGGAAGAAGCAAGACATATTCAGATTGAACAGGATAAAAAGTATCATTTTTACGGTCTTTATTCCATTAGCAATGCAAGACCTGGAGTTATTCGAGAATTCGAAAGTTTTAGTTACTATGCAAAATATGAGAATACATACCCGGCTTCAAGAGAGGTTCTACAAAAAAATATTAACTTTAATGGAAATCGTTTTACGCAAAACAGACCTTATGTTGTTAGGCAGACTGCAGTAAATTCAATAAGTGTGCCTGTATGGATAAGCGAAATGCCGCCAGAAGATTTAATATGGGGGATTGGGACTGCTGACAGTTCAAGTATGGAGATACAAAATGTCATGGCTACGATTAGATCAGTTACTAATTTAGCAGAGCAGGTTAAATCAACAATAAACAGCACAATAATCGGCAATGAACGCACTGCTCAAGCTACAACCAAAATGAATATATCTAAATTTATTAAAATCAATTCTGAATTTATAAGTTCTGGTACTTGGCAAAAATGGCAGTTATTAAAAGCTGATATAGTTGATTTAACAATACATTAATTATACGGGAGGTTTCATGAAAAAAACATTAGTTTTTCTTTTATTGCTTACAGTATGCACAGCGCTTTTTGCCCAGCAAAAATTCGCGCTTGTAATTGGTAATGGTAACTATACCAGTATCTCCAAATTAAGAAATCCCGTAAACGATGCCAATGATATGGCAACGGCTTTGCAGAGCCTGGGTTTTACTGTAGACAAAGTGCTGGATGGTAATCTTGAACAAATGGAAAACGCTATAAGCAGATTAAAGAACAGGCTCAGTATAGAAAAAAACAGTTATGGATTTTTCTTTTATGCAGGGCATGGTGTGCAATCCGGCGGTATAAATTATCTTTTACCGGTGAATGCAAATATACCAAGCGAGAATGCTCTTAGGGAAAGGGCAGTTTCTGTTCAATTTATGATGAGCGAACTAAACGATGCAAAAAACGATCTGAATATAATTGTGCTTGACGCATGCCGTGATAATCCTTTTGGCTGGTCACGCAGCGGCAGCCGCGGACTTGCAATGGTAAGCGCGCCTGTTGGAAGCATAGTAGTGTATGCGACAAGCGCAAATTCAACCGCAGCAGACGGAACCGGCAGAAATGGGCTTTTTACAACGGAACTTCTTAAAAACTTAAGAACCCCCGGAATAAATGTACAGGAATTATTTAATAAAACAGGACAGGATGTACTGACTTCCTCCGGCGGAACACAGCATCCGGAAATCTCATTGCGTTTTTTCGGCAGCGCCTATCTTGGTTCCAGACCTCAGCAAACAACCGGCACACAGCAAACACAAACAACACAGCAGCGCCCTGTTCCTGATAACATGGTACGCATTAACGGCGGTACTTTTACAATGGGAAGTCCTGCAAATGAACCGGGACGATACGATGATGAAATACAACGACAGGTAACTGTTAATTCTTTTTACATGGGAAAATATCAGGTAACGCAGAAAGAATATCAGGAAGTGATGGGAACGAACCCAAGTCATTTTAAAGGAGATAATCTGCCTGTGGAAACTGTTAGCTGGTTTAACGCGGTAGAGTATTGTAACAAATTAAGCCAACGAGAAGGTCTTACGCCTGCGTATACCGTAAATGGAGAGAATGTAACCTGGAATATAAATGCAAATGGTTACAGATTACCGACAGAAGCAGAATGGGAATATGCTTGCCGAGCCGGTACAACAACAGCATACAATACCGGAGCAAATATAAGCGATAGTACCGGTTGGTATAGAGATAATAGTAATAGTAGAACACATCCTGTAGGGCATAAACGGGCAAATGCATGGGGGTTATTTGATATGCATGGAAATGTATGGGAGTGGTGCTGGGACTGGTATGGCACTTATCCGAGCGGAGCCCAGAATAATCCAACGGGAGCGGTCTCTGGCTCTTACCGCGTGCTACGCGGCGGCAGCTGGTACGATTCGGCGACGAACACTCGTTCAGCCTACCGGCTCAACTACTACTTCCCGTACTCCAGGGGCGACTTTCTTGGCTTCCGGCTGGTGCGCCCCTGAGAGTTCTGCGGAACCATTCTGGCGGAATGCCCGTGCCGGAGCGACCCGAAGGGGAGCGGAGGCTGGGCATGGAGCAGGAATGGTTCCGTGAGTAGTGAAAAAATGATAAGGAGTAAATTATGAAAAAAACATTGCCGTATTTATTTATTGCAATTATATTATGTGTTTGCATTCAGCAAAATATTTCCGCCCAGCAAAAATTCGCGCTTGTAATAGGTAACGGAAACTACACTTCTTTTGGCTCGTTACCCAACGCCATAAATGATGCCAACGACATAACAGCGGCTTTACAGGCGCTGGGTTTTACTGTAGATAAAATATTAGACGGAAACCGCGCGCAAATGGCAGATGGTATTATCCGTCTTAAAAACCGGCTCTCTGTATCAAAAAGCAGTTACGGATTTTTTTATTATGCAGGACATGGCTTGCAGCATAATGGCGTTAATTTCTTAATTCCTGCAAATGCCAATATACCAAGCGCAAATTTTCTGGGAGATACATCAATTTCTGTTCAAACAATGCTTGCAGAATTAAACGATGCCGGTAATGAACTAAATATTGTGGTGCTGGATGCCTGCCGTGATTTTCCGGCATCGTGGAGCCGCAGTATGAACCGCGGTCTTGCTGTAGTAGCAAATCAACCAGCGGATAGTATAATCGTATACGCGACAAGCGCAGGTTCTGTTGCATCAGACGGCGTAGGAAGGAATGGTCTTTTTACTAGCCATTTATTAACCCAATTAAAAACCCCGGGCATTAATGTAAGAGACATTTTCTACCGTACCGGAGCAGCGGTTTCACAGGCAAGTAACAGGCAGCAGGTGCCTGCTATTTACAGCCAATATTTTGGAACTGCGTTTCTTGGGACGCAGCCGAGACAAACAGAGCAGCAGCGTCCTGTGCCTGATAATATGGTTCGAATAAACGGCGGTACATTTACAATGGGAAGCCCTGAAAATGAACCGGGGCGAAGATCAAATGAACAGCAATGGCAAGTAACTGTAAGTTCTTTTTATATGAGAAAAAATCTGGTTACGCAAAAAGAATATCAGGATGTGATGGGAACAAATACCAGTTTTTTTAAGGGAGATAATCTGCCTGTAGATAGTTTAACATGGTATGAAGCTGTGGAGTACTGCAACAAGTTAAGTCAAAGGGAAGGTCTTACGCCTGCGTATACGATAAACGGAACGAATGTAACGTGGAATGTTAATGCAAATGGTTATAGATTACCAACAGAAGCAGAATGGGAATACGCATGCCGCGCCGGGACTACTACTGCATACAATACTGGAGCTGTTATTAACGATAGTACAGGCTGGTATGATGTTAATAGCGATGGCAGGACTCATCCCGTTGGTTTTAAACGTGCTAATGCCTGGGGATTATTTGATATGCATGGGAATGTTTATGAATGGTGCTGGGATTGGTATGAATCTCAATATCAATCAGGTCCATTGACGAATCCAACAGGAGCATCTTTCGGGACTCATCGTGTGCTGCGCGGCGGCAGTTGGTTCAATGAAGCAATCTTTGCTCGTTCCGCGAATCGTAATTGGCATGAGCCTACCGATCGTTATAGACACATTGGCATTCGTCCGGTACGCTCTGCGGTGAATTAGGAGTAAATTATGAAAAAAGCATTGCCGTTTTTATTTATTGCAATTATATTATGCGTTTGCGTACACCAAAATATTTCCGCTCAGCAGAAACACGCGCTGGTAATCGGTAACGGAAACTACACAGGAATTTCCCGCCTTGCAAATCCCGTTAATGATGCCAACGACATGGAAACTGCTTTGCGTAACCTTGGGTTTACCGTAGAAAAAGTGCTGAACGGTAACCTTGAACAAATGGAGACCGCAGTATTAAATCTTAAACGCAGACTTAGCGTATCACGTAACACCTACGGATTTTTCTTTTTTGCCGGACACGGAGTGCAATCCAGCGGAGAGAATTACCTGATTCCTGTTGTTGCTGATAACATCCGCACAGAAACACAACTGCGAGATAGAGCAGTTTCACTGCAATTTGTTTTAGACAGCCTTAGCGAAGCCGGAAATGAACTTAATATGATTGTTCTTGATGCCTGCCGAGATAATCCCTTTGGCTGGGCGCGAAGCGGCAGCCGCGGGCTTTCTGTTGCAAGCCGTGCTCCTAGCGGAAGCATTGTAATGTATGCCACCGGCGCCAATTCAACAGCAGCAGACGGAACAGGACGCAATGGGCTATTTACCAACCATCTTCTTAACAACCTTAGAACTCCCGGCTTAAGTGTCTTTGAAGTATTCGATAAAACAATGGGAAATGTAATAAATGAAACAAACGGAACACAGCATCCCGAACTATCACTTAGATTTGCCGGCGCAACATCAGCTTTTCTTGGCACGCGGCCTCAGCAAACAACTGGAACACAGACGACAAATACAACCACTGTTACGCAGCCAGTTCAAACAATTCCTGAAGATAGAATTATTTTTGTAAGAGAAGTCATCAGAAATTCTCCTGTTTTTGTAAGAGAAGCCATAAAAAAATCTCCAGCAGATTCAATTGTTGGTGTTGGTTCTGCAAGGATGGCTACACAAGGTCAATCTCGTACCATTGCTACAGTTCGTGCACGAGAAGAAATTTCACGGCAAATAATCGCAATTGTCAGCGATGCATTTCGGGATTATGCCGCGGTTTTAGGCTCGTTTTCGACTAATGATGTAAAATTATTTGAAGAAACTATGGCTAAGACGCTGACAAGTTCTGAACTTACAGGCGCCAGAGTTGTAGATTTTGATTATACTAACGATAATACTTGCTGGGTTATAGTTAGCTTTAATAAGAACAATGTTTTACAGGAAATAAATAATGCTATGAATGTAGCCAGGCTGGCCGTACCCGCTATGGCTTCATTACAATCAATACCTACTGATAAAAATGTTAATAGTAATATTGCTCTTTTTGTAAGAGGAGTCATCAGGAATTCACCGGTTTTTGTAAGAGAAGCTATCAGAAACTCTCCAGTAGACTCAATGGTTGGCGTAGGTTCTGCAAGAATGGCTACTCAGGCTCAATCTCGTACCATTGCTACAGTTCGTGCACGAGAAGAAATTTCGCGGCAAATAATCGCAATTGTCAGAGATGCATTTCTGGATTATTCTGCAGCTTTAAGCTCGTTTTCGAATAATGATGTAAAATTATTTGAAGAAACAATAGCTATAACGCTGTCACGTTCTGAGCTTACAGGTTCAAGAGTTGTAGATTTTGATTATGCTAACGATAATACTTGCTGGGTTATAGTTAGCTTTAATAATAATAATGTTTTACAGGAAATTAATAATGCTATGGCTGTAGCCAGGGTGGCTGTGCCCTCTATGGCTTCATTCAAATTTAATTTTTAAAAGGTGAGTATTGGTTATGAAAAAAGCATTGTCGTTTTTATTTATTGCAATTATATTATGCGTTTGCGTACAGCAAAATGTATCCGCCCAGCAAAGATATGCCCTAGTCATTGGAAATGGCAGCTACACAACAATTGAAAGGCTGGCAAATCCTGTAAATGACGCGTCTGATATTGCGGCGAAATTACGTACACTTGGCTATCAGGTTGAATTGCATACAAATCTTGGTAATGCAGCGATGAACAGGGTAATAAGCAATTATTTGCAGAGGCTTGCGCAGAACAGAAACAATGAAGGATTTTTCTGGTTTGCAGGACATGGTGTAGAGATAGACGGTGAGAACTTTCTATTACCTGTTGATGTAGATGATACAGACGATGTCTCCGCTAAATTTTCTTCGTATCCTGTAAACAGGTTAATAGAATCATTTGATAAAATAGCGCGAAATAAAATCAATATTGTAGTATTGGATGCCTGCAGAAATAATCCTTTTAGAAACAGAACCGGAAGCAGCCGCAGCTTATCCAGAGGTTTAGGCGTAGTAAATAATTTACCGCCGGATTTATTTATTATCTATTCCACAGCAGCCAACGATGTTGCCGCTGACGGAACCGCTGGAAAACGCAACAGCCCTTTTGCCGAAGCATTCTTGCAGAACATGGAAAATACCGAAGACATTAGCATATTAATAAGAAGCATAACCCGCGAAACCCTAAGGCTGACCAGCAATAGACAGCGCCCGTATCATGATGGGAGTATTATCAGTTTGGATTATTACTCACTAAATCCAAGAGCACGACAGCAGTCTACTGGAACACAACAAACCCAAACGGAACAGCAGCGCCCTGTTTCTGATAACATGGTACGCATTAATGGCGGTACTTTTACAATGGGAAGCCCTGCAAATGAGCCGGGAAGAAATAGTGATGAAATACAACGACAGGTAACGGTAGGCTCTTTTTTCATGGGAAAATATCAGGTAACGCAGAAAGAATATCAGGAAGTGATGGGAACGAACCCAAGTTATTTTAAAGGAGATAATCTGCCTGTGGAAAATGTTAGCTGGTTTAATGCGGTAGAGTATTGCAACAAATTAAGCCAACGAGAAGGTCTTACTCCTGCGTATACTATAAATGGAACGAATGTAACCTGGAATATTAATGCAAATGGTTACAGATTGCCGACAGAAGCGGAATGGGAATACGCATGCCGAGCCGGTACAACAACTGCATATAATACCGGTGCAACTATAAGCGATAGTACCGGTTGGTATGTAGATAATAGTAATGATAGATCACATCCAGTAGGGCATAAGAGGGCAAATGCTTGGGGTTTATTTGATATGCATGGAAATGTATTGTAATTCCTTAATATATAATTACTACCTATCTTCATTATATAATATTACCATTTATTAGTAAACCCCTAAAAACAGCCATTTTTCCTAAAAAACTGCCAGTATTTATGTACCATACTACTAGTTGGGGGGCAGGTTTCATATCTCAAAAATTATGATACAATTCATATATAAGGAGTTTTATATGAAAAAAGCAATTTTAGGTTTATTGATAGTTTTTAGTTTTGCGGTTTTTTCCTGCACTA
>WQXG01000021.1 GCA_009784975.1 Treponema sp. | reverse complement strand
GCCATTTATCAAAGAAATAAAAAAACTCATTTACCATCATCAATATGAGGCGATGAAGCGCGTCAATATTGAGTTGATTCAGCTTTATTGGAAAATTGGCGAAGAAATTGATAAACAACAGCGTGAAAAAGGCTGGGGAAAATCGGTTGTTGAAGTTTTGGCAAAGGAGCTTCAAATAGAGTTTCCCGGTGTTCAGGGGTTTTCAGCACGGAATCTTTGGCTTATGCGCAGCTTTTTTATTGAATATTCTCAGAAGGTAAATCTGCACCCAATGGGTGCAGAAATTAGCCGTTCTTCTCCCCCTGATTTACTGTTACAAATAGGCTGGAAGAAAAACATCGTTATAATGGAAAAATGCAAAGATCCTCTGGAACGCGAATTTTACATAAAAATGACAAAAAGATACGGCTGGACAAAAGATGTATTGATTAACAATATCGAAAATCAGGCATTCGTAAAGTATCTAACAAACCAGACCAATTTTGATGAAACCGTGCCGGAAAAATACCGCCTTCAGGCGAAACTTGCCGTAAAAGACGACTATAATTTTGACTTTATCGAAATGGGTATTGAACACAGCGAAGCGGAACTTGAAGCGGGCATAATAAATAATATCCGCGCGTTTTTATCGGAAATGGGCGGTGATTTTAGTTTTATCGGCAATCAATATCATCTTGATGTTACGGATGATGACTACTACATCGATCTGCTGCTATTTCACAGACGCTTGCGCAGTTTGATTGCAATAGAGTTAAAAATCGGCGAGTTTAAACCGGAATACGCGGGCAAAATGCAGTTTTATTTAAACGCGCTTGACGAAACAATGAAACTGCCGGAAGAAAATCCTTCTATCGGCATTATAATTTGCAAGAGCAAAAATCGTACAAGGGTAGAATACACATTAAAAACAACAAACAAGCCAATCGGTGTTGCAACCTATTCATATTACGACAACCTGCCCGAAGAAATGCGTTCTCTGCTTCCATCGCCTGATGAAATTGCGGCTATCATAAGCGCGTTAGGTGAAGAAGTTGAGGATATATGAGAATATATACATCAAGGAGTTTAAAATGAAAAAACTAATTAATGAAGGAGAAAAATTATGCTTCCTATAACTTTATCAATGTTAATGGTTTTATTAGGTTTTAGTGATTATTTGGAGCAGTTTCAATGTTCCCTTGCTAAACCGAGGCATCAAAGAGAAGTAAATATTGATGATAAGTATACAGATGCTATTGATGATGACAACTGGTATAGATTTTCTGCGCTGGATAATAATTTAAGGAATATTGATACGGACCTGGAAGCGCTTTTGGCGTTGTATTATTCTCCGGGTGTAGCTGCGGTACAACCAGAAAGAGCTAGAAATATGCTAGGAACACCTAGAGAAGCAGACTTAAAATTTGGACTGTTATTGTTTCAGGAAATACAAGTTTTGCGCTTCCTCGGCAATACTGCCGCCGTTAGCCGACATGAGGCAATGCTTCAATGGATCATTGGCCGAAACAATGTAACCCGCGCCGAGGTGGAGGCGTTTTACCGCAACGGCATTCGCGCGCTCGTTTCCGAAATCGTGAATGAGGAATTTAATAAAATTAGTTTTGTGATGGGAAGTCCGACGAGGGGATACAATGCCGTCTTGATACGCAATCCGCAAAACGGACATTATATATTGAGGTATACAGATGCAAGGGGTAATACAAAAGAAATTCCGCCCGCACCTTCGTTGGATGCATTATCATCTGCGATGTCTAGAAATACGGCCGAATTTAGCCGAAATGGTATAAATACCGTGCGTGCCCAGGCTACGTTGATGCCGGCCGTGGCGTCGGTTTCGGCCCGCGATGAGGCGGTGGATTTAATAACCGCGTTTTATCTCAACCCGAATGGAGATACATGGCATGCCATATCTACAAGGTTTGACCGTTTATTCTGGCGTGACGGCGACCGCGGTCAGGCCGCGGCCTTGTCTTTGTACAATGCCCTTGAAGAACTCCATCCCGCACTGGCGAGGTTGTTGATGTAGGTAGCGCCCCGCGTTTTAACATCTTTTTGATGGGATGGGGTGGGTATAATAAAATCTCATTTTGGTGACGCGCTGATAGCAGCTACGCCTTTTTCGTAGTGTCGTTAGCTATAACTTAGCGCCTGTTTACGTCTGGCGCAGTAAAGGGTAAACCGCTCGTTTTCAAATTAAGCCGTTAAAATCTGCAAAAACGGATTCCAATTCCATTTTTGCAGATTTTGCTTGCTTTAATCATTTTTACATGTTAAAATATTAGTGTTCTAAAAACATCCGGTTTGGTTTATCTATTGCAGCCTTATTTTAAAAATATCACAAAGCGATTTACAAAACACCCAAAACTATATTTTATGGATACAGGTCTTGCTGCGTATCTTGCAGGTTGGACTACTCCCAAATCTCTGGAAAACGGCGCGTCTTCGGGCGCGTTTTTTGAAACATTTGTAATTACAGAAATTATTAAATCATTTTACCACAACGGAAAAAACCCGCAGTTAAATTTTTTCAGGGATTCGGTGGGGGTGACAGGCACTCAAACAATTGGGCGAAAGAGCTTATAAACTCCTGTCGTGACAAGATTGACAGAGCGTCAAATCTTATAAACACTTTAGACGCGCCAGAACGCGGTATTAGTTTTCACAAGCTGCGCGTTCATACAGATATAAGAATGAAAAATAAATTATTTGTAGGTTTTATTGCTTTGATTATTATTTCCCATATTCATAATGTTCATTGTTCTTTGCTCTTTTGCTTATTAAACATCCAATGCAATACGCAGAGCAGAATTCACTTCATCCATTTTGGCATCGGAGAGAGCGCCGATATAATCAGTCAGCATAGATTTTGGAAGCCCCATCAAATCATCACAGCAAACGGCGCTATCGTGTTTAAGCCCTTGATCTATTCCTACCTCTACCTGTGTTTGTATTGTTTCATCATAGTTGGAATAAACAGGCGCGCAGATAACCGTAGAAAATTTAGTGTTAATAAGCGTTTGCCTGCTAACAATCAGGAAAATTCGATAATCTTTTGGGTCATTCTTAGAACCTTTATAAACTCTATAAAGCTCACCGCGCCTCATGTTTCTTCATCATCCCATAGCGGAACTTGGTAAGAAAGAACATCTATAGCTTCAGCATTAAGCCTGTCAGCATGGCGGTTAATGTATTCAATTTCTTCAGCCTCAGTCACTTTACGCCTTTTTGCGCGGGAAACTTCGTTGCATAATAAGGTTTGCGGAGGGGAAAAAGTAAGAATAACTGTTTCAGTCCGTATTTCTCGGGGAACTTCAACAGTTAAACGGCGATCTGCCGGAATTTCTAAAGTTTGTGTTATTGTCATATTCCTAATATAACATGAAAAAAGAGAAAAAACAAGATAAAAAAATGAACAAAAAGCGTCATTTTGTCTTACTGAAAAATTTGGTAATCATTACCGTTTTTTTATTGCCCCCTACGCTACCCATAGCGTGGTGGGATCAGCAGGTACACTACGAAAAAGCGGTAATTGATACCTTTTCCCCATCAAAGAAAAATAAAGCTTGACCGCATCCAGTTCTTTGTTTATAAAGCTATGAAGTTTTATAAGTCTCTTTACCATTTTTTAGATTCATCTTCTGGAGGAGTAATATTAAATGTTTCTCCAGAAGGTTCTATTAAATAAAAACCATTATTTAATGCGTACTGTTTTACTTCTGACGGAACTATAATCCCCGCTACAGCTCCTAAAAAAGAACGTTTATCTCCGTGTAAATCGGCAAAAGCGCGCATTTTTTCAAGGCGGTTAATGTGTTCGTTTATATAACTAATAGAAAGATTTGTTTTAATTTCAACCAGCATAGCGACATCGCCGTTTTGTAAAAAAACATCTATTTCAAAATATATTTTATTTTTGTGATCTCGTACTTTAAAATTTGTACTGGCGGTTTGGAAATCCAAGCCTAAATTATTGAATTTATCCAGAAGATTGGGAGAAATCATATATTCAACAACTTCGCCGAAACGGTTGTCCATATCCCCAAAACGTTTATTAATATCTTTTATTTGACGATCATATTCTATTCTTGATTCTTTCAATAATTGCTCATTTTTCATTAAAGCTGCCCAAACTTGTTCAAAATCGAGACCTTTGGGGTATGTTTGCTGTGTTTGTATTTCTGCCATGTTTTACTCCTATCTATACTATACCACTATTAAGTGTTTTTGAAAAGCAGTTTTTAACATTTTCGCAAAAATACTCCTTATCTGATCCATTGTGACTCAAGTGTACCTGCTGCTTTTTCGCTTATAAAAGCGTGGAAATAAGCATCCGCTTCCTTCCGCGAAAATCCGCGGACTGATATAATAAATAATATGGAAATAACCAAAAATAATGAAATACTATTCCTCGTGTTCAATAATCTATCCCAAACCGGAATTGTAAAACACTGTTTCTCCACCCGCAAAGGCGGAGTCAGTCCCGCTCCCTTCGCCTCCATGAATCTTGGTTACAACAGAGGAGATGATGATACTAATGTCGATGAAAATTTTCGCAGAATATGCGAGGCCGCGTCTCTTTCAAAAGAAAACATTGTAATGTCAAAGCAAAAACATGGAACGAATATTTTAAAAATTGACGAAATACGCGCCGTACCTGGAAACTTCGCCTCGGGCTCGTTGGAAGTCCCCGACAACACAGACGGTCTAATAACAAATCGCTCAAACATCGCGCTAGTTACATTTTACGCCGATTGCGTTCCACTGCTCTTTTGCGATCCTGTAAAACGAGTTATCGCCAATTCCCATGCCGGCTGGCGCGGCTGCGTTGATAACATGGCGGCAAAAACTGTAAATAAAATGACTGAAGATTACGGCTGCGCTCCCAAGAACATTTTAGTTGGTATTGGCCCCTGCATATCTTGCGATAAATATGAAGTTGATGAAGATGTCGCTTCGCAGTTTCAAATCGCGTTTGGCGAATGTGTTTTTCCCGCCGAAAACAAACCGGGTAAGTTCCATGTTGATCTGCGGGAAGTTTGCAAGTTAAGTCTTATTCGCGCGAAAATCCCGCTTGAGAATATCGAAATCTCGCATTGGTGTACATTTGATAACGAAGAATTATTTTTCTCCCACAGGCGCGACAGAGCGTTAAGGGGCAGCCTTGCGGCGTTTATTGAATTGGTGTAACATAACAACAAGGAGCGCTAAATGCCAAAAAATTACAAATTCGAAACGCTTCAAGTCCACGCCGGGCAGGAAAAGCCTGATCCGGCAACAGATTCAAGAGCTGTGCCGATTTACCAGACAACTTCTTACGTTTTCCCGAATTCCAAATCAGCCGCTGACAGATTCGCTCTTACAGAAGCTGGAAATATCTATACAAGAATTATGAATCCCACATGGGATGTCTTTGAACAGCGGATGGCGGCTTTGGAAAACGGCGCGGCGGCACAATGGTATCAATTACCGCTTTTCCATAGCGTTGCATGTCACCTAACGACACCACATATAGCGGAGGTAGCGCAAAGGCAGCTGCTACAGCTTTTAAAATTGGTGCCTGTTACCGTTTTTTCAATTATACCAAGCAACGGGAAGGCGGGGCAGCCTGCGGGCGCAGAAAAACATCTTCCGAAGTTCTTCGCTGAAGAGACCGAGCGCAGCGAGAGGCTCGTAAGCGAATTCTTGAGGAGTTTTTCTGCGCACGCAGGCTGCCCCGCCTTCCCGAATCTTTGTAATTGTAATTAATTTAAATAGTGACACAATGGTATAAATTTTAAAATTGATAGCTGCTATCATACTTGTCGTATATTAACAAAATTACAATTATATTACACCAGTTACTCTCGCAGTCCGGCGCGGTGTAGCAGATGATTTGGGTGTAAATATACTTGCCTATTAACATAAAATGCGCTAATATATCTAAGGAGCGCAACATGGCAGAAGATTTCATGGACAAAGTATTTTCCCTGTTTTCCGGCGAAGGTCTGACCGATGAAAAACAAAATATGCTTAAGGGTATTGGCAAGGAATTAAGCCAAAGTAAATATGCCAGGTTTTTCAGAATCAGAACAGAAGAAACAGACCCGTCTTTTTTATCATTTTTATTCTCGGTTTATAAAACAATTTATCCCATTAAATTATTCATGAAAGATGATAAAAAAATGAGCCAGTTTAAGGCATTAACTGTAGAATCAAGCATTAGCGGAAATGTAAAAGAGACCATAAACAGGCTTGGTAACGCGGCTCTTGATGAAAAATCAAGAACAATGTCCGGAGAAGACCTTATAAAATCGATACAAGCTGATATTGACTTGCTTAACAGCCAATTTGACGGAAAGCACATAACAAATGTTAACCATCGTTATGAGCTGGCATCGGCTTTAAATCAATTTGTAACATATAATTTTGCCGGTTTTTTTAAAAAATTCGACCCGCATTTTGCAGACGGCAGTTTCATTATAGAGCCTAAATTCCCCGCTATTAAAACAATGCTGATGATTGACCAGCTTGGAGAATTTTTAACCGCAACCCAGCCTTTAAAGCCGGAAGAAGACTGGAACAGTCTTTTAACCCTTTTAAATTCCTGCGAAGGTCATGATCTTGTAAGCCTTGAGCAGTTTAATACCATGATTAAGACGCTTAGGGAAATCCACACTTCCAAGATTCTGGAATTGATGGTGCAGTATACCCTTAGAAATCCTGTGTGGCAGTTTAAACATTCGGTTTTCCGCGAAACAATCGGCGAAACATGGCTGGAATCCAAAAAAGCAGAAGCGTTCGGCTACATATCAAAAATCAATAATGCCAAAAAGAACAGCCAGATAAGCGCTCTTACAAAAGAAATATTTGAAACTACAGAACTTGTCAGGATGGAAAATTATACCGTTCATATCAGCGAAACTTACCGCAGAAAAAATGTGGAACATTTTGTATATGCGGAAGGATTAAATTATCTCAAAGCTTTCCTTGATGATTATGTGGAAAAAGAGATAAAAGAACTGTGTGATATCGTAATTATCCGCGGACAATGGACAAATAATACAATGTCCAGGGAAATGAGCGAAGCTTTGCATAAATTGTCTGAATTGCCCGGCAGAATTAATGATTTGGATATAGTTATGTCTGAAGACGGTTCTGACGGATCAAGGCTGCGTGCGGCAATGCTGCGTGTTGACCGCGATTCGACACAAATCCGCTATATAAACAGTATTGTAAGCAATAATAATGACGATGCGCATGAAATAATAAATGAAGCGGCTCAGGAATTGATTATTATCGGAAAACATCTTAAATTCCTTATTGAAGATGTGCAGAAAAAACATCCGGAGCTGCTTGTAAACTGGAGGGAGATAAATTTGGTTTCAAAGGAACCGCTGACTCAAAGAATGATAAATAATTTTAAGAAAATTAATTATTTTGTTCAGTTAATGCATCTGTGTACCCAGTAGCTGCCGTTGGCAGAGGGTTTTTAAACCATTGACTATGAGTTTTATATTCATATAAAATAAAAAGTAAAGAGGATGAAATGGAAATTCAGGTTCAGGAACTTATTGATAAGATAAAAAAAGACGGGATTGATACCGCTTCCAAAAGCGCGGCGCAGATTAAACTTGATGCGGAAACAGAAGCCAGGCATATTCTGGATGCCGCAAAAAAAGAAGCGGAAGATATCATTTCAAGAAGCAAACGGGATGCGGAAAAGACAGAGCAGGCGGGTGTTGCCGCTTTGCAGCAGGCTTCCCGCAATCTGATTCTTGCATTCAGGGATGAAGTTCAGGCTTTATTGAATAAAATTGTAAATGACAATGTATCTGCCAATTACAATGAAGATGTTTTAAAAGCCGCTCTGCCTTCCCTTATCATGAATTGGGCAGAAAAAAGCGGCGATAATTTATCTGTAATTCTGCCGGAAAACGAACTGGCTAAACTACAGGGATTTTTTAACGAAAAGCTTAAAAATGAACTTTCCAAAGGCGTGGAATTAAAAACAAACCGCAAGTTATCTTACGGGTTTCGTATTTCCAACAGGCAAGGTTCTGTATATTATGACTTTTCTTCGGAAGCGGTTGCCGCTCTTATATCATCTTATTTAAACCCAAAATTGGCAGGTTTAATAAAAGAATCGTCAAAGGGAATGTAAGTGGCATTATATTATTATCTTATGGCGCAGCTTCCCTCTCTTTTTTATGATCAGAAGCCTCCGATGTCATCGCAGGCATTCAGGGAGCTGGCAGTATCAAATTTAAATAAAATAGATGCGGATCTTATGCAGTATTTGTCTTTGGAAATGCCCTCTGATACTGGAAAAAAAGATTCCAAAAAAATTAAAAGCTGTGAATTTATAAATAGCTGGCGGCAATGGGAACGTACGCTGCGTTTAAATCTTGCAAGATACAGGTTTTTAAAATTACACAGCGACGAGACAGCAGAAACTTCCTCTGAGCTTCCTGTTATGCCCGCGGATGCTTATGCTACAGCGGCAATTGCTTTTACACAGGAAGGCTCTCCCTTGGACGGGGAAATTCTTTTGGATAAAGCCAGATGGGCGGCAATTGATTTAATGACAGGCAGTGAATATTTTGATCGTAACAATGTTTTCGCCTATTATTTAAAACTTTTATTAATGGAACGCCGTCAGTTATTCATACTGGAAAACGGGTTCTCTGAATATAAAACTCTTTATGCAGAAATTATGGAAAGTGCGCAGTCTTATGTGCATGCGGGAGATGATAAATGATCGGAACAAAAGGAAAAGTAACGGCAGTTAACGGCAACATGGTAAGTGTCCGTTTTGATGGAATTGTTTCCATGAATGAGGTCGGCTTTGTCAAAGTTATAGACAAGCAGAATGGCGGCTCACTGGGGACCCCCCCTTCAGAAACAAAACTGAAAAGTGAAGTTATCCGTATTCGCGGAGAAGTAGCACAGCTTCAGGTTTTCGAAATAACCAAGGGCATTACAATCGGCGACACGGTTGAGTTTACAGGAGATATGCTCTCTGTAGAAGTAGGCCCCGGTCTTTTGGGTCAGGTGTATGACGGGCTCCAAAACCCGCTTCCTCAGCTTGCAAAAGCCGCAGGCTACTTCCTTGAAAGGGGAGTATACCTTGAACCTCTCGCGGATAATATCGACTGGCAATTTACACCAATTGCAAAACAGGGCGATAAGGTTGAACGCGCCGATACGCTGGGTACCGTTCCGGAAGGTTCGTTTAAACACCGCATAATGGTGCCGTTTAACATGTTCGGCAGCTATACAATTTCTTCGATAAAACCGGCGGGTACTTACAAGCTTCGTGACACAATCGCGGAACTTACAGATGAAAAAGGCAATACCTTTCCTGTTACTTTAAGTTTTAAATGGCCGGTAAAACGCGCTATTGATTGCTATGAAGAACGCCTTAAACCTGTAGATCCAATGGTTACCCGTGTCCGCCTTGTTGATACTTTTTATCCTGTTGCGCGCGGCGGCACATATTGTATTCCGGGTCCTTTCGGAGCGGGAAAAACAGTATTGCAGCAGATAACAAGCCGCTTCGCGGATGTTGATATCGTAATTATTGCAGCCTGCGGTGAACGCGCGGGTGAAGTAGTAGAAACCCTTATTGAATTCCCGGAATTAAAAGATGAAAGAACAGGCCGCTCCCTCATGGAACGGACAATCATCATCTGTAATACATCATCCATGCCTGTTGCAGCCCGTGAAGCATCGGTTTATACCGCTGTTACCCTGGCGGAATACTACAGGCAAATGGGATTGCATGTTCTGCTTCTTGCAGACTCAACCAGCCGCTGGGCGCAGGCGATGCGCGAAATGTCAGGGCGCCTGGAAGAAATCCCGGGAGAAGAAGCTTTCCCCGCTTACATGGAATCTACGATAGCCAGTTTCTACGAAAGAGCCGGTATTGTGCGCCTGCGCGACGGAAGTCTCGGTTCTGTTACAATCGGAGGAACGGTAAGTCCTGCCGGCGGTAACTTTGAAGAACCTGTAACACAGGCAACATTAAAAGTTGTCGGCGCTTTTCACGGTTTAAGCCGTGAAAGGTCAGACGCGCGCAAGTTCCCGGCAATTCATCCGCTTGAGTCATGGTCAAAATACAAGGGCATTATCGACGCAAAAAAAGTCGGCTATGCGCTTAATTTTATGAGAAGAGGCACAGAAGTTGAGCAGATGATGAAGGTTGTAGGAGAAGAGGGAACAAGTATCGAAGACTACATTGTTTATTTAAAAGGTGAACTTGTAGACTCAGTCTACTTCCAGCAAAACTCATTTGATCCTGTAGACGCGGCTGTTAAACCGGAAAGACAGATTTATGTATTTACCAAACTGCTTATAGTGCTCGCCTCCCAGTTTGAATTTACAGAAAAAAACGTGGCGCGTACATGGTTTAATAAACTAAGGCAGAAATTCCTGGACTACAATGGATGCGAATGGAAGAGCGCAAGGTTTGATACTCTTGAAGCGGAAATAGAAAAAACAGTCAAGAGTCAATCAAAAGGCATGGATAAAGAAGCCGAGAAAATTCTTGTTTAGGAAAAAAATATGAATAAAGTTTACAGCAAAATAGAATCAATAACAGGAAGCGTTATTACCGTTAAAGCAGACGGAGTACGTTACGGAGATTTAGCCGAGGTAGATACTGTATTTGGAACTTCTCTCGCGGAAGTGAACAGGCTCCAGGGCGATATTGTTTCCCTTCAGGTCTTTGCGGGAGGCAGAGGTATTTCCACAGGTGATACCGTACGCTTTTTGGGCCGCCCGATGCAGGTTTCATTTTGTGAAAATCTCATGGGCAGGGTTTTTACCGGTTCGGGAAAAGCGCGTGACAACGGTCCCGCATTGAAGGATAACATGATCCCGATAGGCGGACCTTCTGTTAATCCGTCTCAGCGTATTATTCCGCGTAAAATGATCCGTACCGGTATTCCGATGATCGACCTTTTTAACACATTGGTTGTTTCCCAGAAACTGCCTATTTTCTCCGTATCAGGCGAACCGTACAATGAGCTGCTTGCGCGTATCGCGATGCAGGCGGAAGTTGATGTTATCATTCTTGGCGGCATGGGTCTTAAATACGACGATTATCTTACTTTTAAAGATACTCTGGAAAACGGCGGAGCTTTGGCGCGTACCGTTATGTTCGTGCATACCGCAAGCGATCCTACTGTAGAATGTCTTATGATACCGGATATGTCTCTTGCTGTAGCGGAGCAATTTGCTCTTCAGGGAAAAGACGTACTCGTACTTTTAACTGACATGACAAACTTTGCCGATGCCATGAAAGAAATTTCAATTATTCAGGAACAGGTTCCGTCCAACCGCGGTTACCCCGGCGATCTTTACAGTCAGCTTGCAAGCCGTTATGAAAAAGCCGTCGACTTTGAAACCGCAGGTTCAATTACGGTACTCGGCGTAACCACAATGCCCGGCGATGATGTCACTCACCCCGTCCCCGACAATACCGGCTACATTACAGAAGGGCAGTACTATCTTAAAAACGGGCGTATCGAACCTTTCGGTTCCCTCTCCCGTCTTAAACAGCAGGTAAACGGAAAAACCCGCGAAGATCACCGCGCTCTTATGGACGGTATGATCAAACTTTATTCTTCTTTCCGCGATACGCTGGAGAAAAAAGCAATGGGCTTTATCATGACACACTGGGATGAAAAACTTTTAAAATACGGGGAACAATTTGAAACAAGAATGATGGATCTTTCGGTAAATATACCGCTGGAAAAAGCGCTGGATTTAGGATGGGAAATTCTGTCCGATTGTTTTGAACCGGAAGAAACCGGTTTGCGTACAGAATTGATAAATAAATTCTGGCCCGGCAACTAACAGGATAAAAAATGGCAAAAATAAGGCTTACAAAAAACGAGCTTAAAAAACAAAAAGATTCTCTTAAAATGTACAAGCGTTATTTGCCGACTTTAATGCTTAAAAAGCAGCAGCTTCAGGGAGAAATAAGGCTTACAGATCTTCGCCTTAAGGAATTACACTCCGCAAGGGAAAATCTGGATGAATCATTTAAAAGATGGATTGCTGTTTTTGGAGAGAAAGGTTTTTTTACAAAAGATATATTGTCAATTACGAGTCTCAGGACAGATACCGGAAATGTCGCGGGGGTTGCAATCCCTATTTTTAAAGGCGCCGATTTTAAAATTTCCAGGTACGATCTTGTGCATACTCCGCTGTGGCTGGATACCGCAGTTGACAGCATGAAACAGTCGCTGCTTTTGGAACTGGAAGCGGAAATTGTGGAAGAGCAGCGCAGAAGGCTGGATCGAGAGCTTCGCACAACAACGCAGAGGGTAAATCTTTTTGAAAAAATAAAAATACCGGAAGCGGCGGGAAATATAAAAAGAATACAGGTTTATCTTGGAGATCAGCAGACGGCTTCTGTTGTAAGAGGCAAAATCGCGAAGAGCGCGTCAAGCGAGGTAAGTATATGATTGTACCAATGAAAAAAATATGCCTTGTCGTGCAGAACTCGTTTTGTGATATTGCGCTGAATAAACTCAGGGAAGTAGGAGTTGTGCATCTTGAACTTAAAGATGTTCCCATAGATATTAATTCAAATGCTCAAAGACGGAAAGTGAAAGTAGACGATGCGATAGGTCTTATCCGAAGTTTTAAGCTGCCAAAAGCAAAACCGCCAAAAAAGAAAAAAAAGTCTGACCCGGAAGATTTAACCCCCGGTTTTGAACGCCGTCAGAAACCCGTTGGTTTGCACAGGGGACGGCGCGCGACTGATATTTTCGGCACAGAAGAAGAAGAGCCGTATTCTCTTAGCGCGGTAAGGGCTCCCGCGAGACCTGAGTTATCTGATTATATGCTTACCATCGATAAAGAACGCAAAATATTAAAGGAAAGGGATCTTTTTCTTAGTCAGGAAATTGAACGCATTTCTTCCTGGGGAGATTTTGATCCTCATTCAATAGAAGAAATGGAAATGCCTGTTTTTCTTTATAAAATTTTTCAGTCTGATTTTGACAACCTTGATGATGATGTTATATATATCAAAGTTAAGAGCAGCAAAAATGTTGTGCATCTGATTGTTTTTGAAAAAGAAATTAAAGGTATTGCTCCTTTTAAACTGCCGGAAAGAAAACTTTCTGAATATATTCATGAAGCGGAAATAATCAGGCACGAAATAGAAGAACATGATGAGAAAATAAAAAGTTTCGCAGATCGCCGCAATGTTCTGGACAAGGAAATGATTAAAATCCATCAGGATATTGAGTTTGAAGAAGCAATGACAGCTGTAGACGCAAGCGAGGCAAAATCCAATCTTGCCTGGTTAACAGGTTTTGTACCCGCGGAAGATGTAGAAAATGTAAAAGCTGCCGCAAAGGAAAATTGCTGGGCGCTTACGGTATATGAACCCGCAGTCAGCGACGAAAAAGTGCCTACAAAACTTAAAAACAACAAGTTTATTAATCTTTTGAATCCAATAACAAGTTTTCTGGGTATTTTGCCGGGATACCATGAAGTTGATATTTCTCCGTCGTTTTTGCTTTTCTTCTGTATCTTCTTTGCAATGATATTCGGAGATGCCGCTTACGGTTTAATTCTTGTTCTTATAGCCATAGTTATGATTATTAAAACAAAATCAGAAAAGAAAGCTATATTTCAGGGGCTGCCGCTATTGATGCTTCTTGGATTATTTAACACAGCATGGGGTGTTATTACATGTTCATGGTTTGGAGTGGATTCTGATAAAGCGCCGCAGTTTTTACAAAACATTTCTCTTTCACTGCTTTCCACAGCTAAATCAGACAAGGTAACAGTCGATCAAAATATGCAGATTTTCTGTTTTACGCTGGGGTTATTGCATTTGTCGATAGCGCATCTTACAAATGTATTCAGATATATTAAGACCAAAGGTTTAAAAGCAAGAGCTTTCGCGGAAATTGGCTCTATCGGAATGCTTGCCGGTATTTATAATATCGTTCTTGTTTTAATTGTAAGCACAGAAAATCGTGTAATTCCGTTTTTACCGGTTTCACTTTATCTTATCGCAGGCGGCTTTTTATTAAGTTTTATTTTTAGCTGTTATGAGGTTAGTTTAAAACAATCAATAAAATCAGGTCTTGGAAATTCTGTTATGGCAATTTTGGGAGTTATAAATATATTCTCGGATATTATGTCCTATATAAGACTTTGGGCTGTAGGGCTTGCGGGCGCCTCAATCGCGGCGACTATTAACCTTATGGCAGGTCCTATGCTGGGCAGTTTTTTAATTTTCGCGGGTATTATCCTGCTTGTTTTTGGACATGGATTAAATATGGTGCTTAATGTTTTATCGGTGCTTGTTCACGCAGTGCGCCTTAATACATTGGAATTCTCGGGGCATGTAGGTATTTCCTGGTCAGGGAAACCCTATCAGCCATTTATGCAAAAAGTGGTTACTAAAAAATAAATAATATAGGAGAAAAGGATTATGAATTTAGGTTTATTGGGAGCCAGTATGGTGCTGGGTATGGCAGCACTCGGTTCAGGTATGGGTATTGGTTGTGTAGCGCAGGCTACAATCGGGGCATGGAAAAAGTGTTATCTTACCAATAAAGCGGCTCCAATGACATTGTTGGTATTTTCTGGCTTTCCTTTAACAAATACTTTTTACGCCTTTATAATGATGACAGAAATTAAAAATGTCGCTTTTGCAAATCCACAAGACGGTTTGTTCTATTTGGGATTCAGTATTGTTTCCGGTATTGCAATTGGTATAACGGCTGTTATTCAGGGAAAAGCCGCCGCCGCCGCTTGCGATGCTTTTGCTGAAACAGGAAAAGGTTTTGCCCAAAACATAGCCATTGTTGGTGTTATAGAGCCGGTTGCATTGTTTGTCATGGTTCTTACGATGATTAGTCTCTGATCTCTGATAGCGGTTTACAGGCGGTTTTCGCCTGTAAATTTGGTCGAGTAGCTCAGTGGATAGAGCAGTTGCCTTCTAAGCAACTGGTCGGGAGTTCGATTCTCTCCTCGATCAATTTTACATTTTTAGTTTTTGGTGCAGGATATTTTTAAATTTGGAAGCGGATCTGTTTTCGGGTTCAAGGGCAAGTGAGTTTTCGCAGTCTGCCAGGGCGCTAGGGTAGTCGCCTATGTGGTAGTAGGCTTGTCCGCGGCGGAAGAGGCAGAAGGATTGATACGGGTTTATGGTTAGGGATAATGTGTAGTCGTCTATTGCCGGTAAATATTGTTTTAAAACTGACCTTACAACGCCGCGGTAATATGCCGCTTTATAGGATTGAGGATCATAAACAAGAGCAGAGCTAAAATCTTCGATTGCAGGTTCGTATTGAGAACAGGCAAAATTAGCCATCGCGCGGTGTTTGTAAATAATTGAGCATATTGCGTTGTCCGGTTTTAGTTCAAGAATTCTTGTGTATTTGCTTATTGCTTCGTTAAAACGGTTTTGATTGTGAGCGGATAGAGCGCTTACAAGCAAGTCGTCAATTGAATGAATGTTGTCAAGGTTTTCGGCTTCAAATTCCGTAAATGAGGCTTCGATATTGTTTTTTAATGCTTCTGCCGTAAAAAGAAGGCTGTCTGTCGATTCTTCAATCTTTTGAAAAAATGTTTCCCGTCTTTTTCCCATTTCCTTGCTGTATTTTTTCTGATGATCCCTGATTTCCTGGAAAATTATATCCGCTAATGAAAGACTTGCGTTTATGGCAGAAAGTTTTCTCCGCATCGGCTCGTCAAATGGATTAAACTCTGCCTTGTAAACAAGTTCATGTTCAACTTCTGCCCAGGCATCCTGCAGGATAGTGCGTATTTGTATTTCTATAATATCTGTTCCGGGATGCCCGTGTTTTTTGATGATTTCCTGCGGTATTTCAATTAAAAGATGAATTGACTCATAGCAGAATTCTTTATGGGTACCATGTGTTTTTTCATCACGTTCAGTTATTTTATATTTTTGCTTGATTAATCCCTCTGCGGCAGGTAAATCCAGCAAAAAGGGACAGATGATTCTTACGCCCATAAGATCTGTTATTAAAGGTTCACTTTGGCCGTTTTTTAATAGCCGGATATATTTGGAAAAATAACTATGGAAATTTTTTATCCGCGCGCTGACAACAGGATTGGATTCAATTTCTGTAATTAAATGTTCTATATTTTCCTTAAGTTCATTAACAATTAAATAGCGAATTTCTGAGTATTTTTCATATTCTTTTCTTAGTAAAATCTGATCCGGAGAAGAGTAGTGGGGGACACCCATGGTATTTTGTTTTATATCAATATCCATAATTACATACAAAAAATGCTGCCCGAAGATTTCAGGCAGCATTTCCCTAATTGATATGGAGGCTTAATTATTGATCTTGCCTGCGAGGATCATTAAATGGCAACTCTGTTGCTTGTCTCTGCTGTTCAAGATAGCGGAGAACCTGATTCTGTCCAAAGCGTTCCATTTCCCATACTTTGCGTGCTTCTTCGCGGGTTTGGATAATATTCCAAATTGCCTCATCGTCAATATCACGTTCTGTGTCAAGAACTGCCAGGTCGTAGATAATGCTTACATCTTTAAAATATGTAACAAAATCGCCGCCAGTTCTGGCTGCATCACGCTGAATTAAGAAACCGCCGAACTTGACAAAGGGTGTTGAATATGGATAGAGAGGATACAATCTGATGTCGCGGTTGCGGACTTCTGTCATGTAAGCGGGGTTTCTCCAAATGAGTTCATTCCATTCATCGAACTGGAGGTAACCCATGAAGATATTTCTTTCGTTGCCAAAGCTGTCAATAAGAATTGTTGAAAGACCATGCGGGAAATTAAGGCCGTATACACGTACCTTTACTTCTCTGATAACACCGACATTTTTAATAACGCCGTATGCGGGGGCGCCTTCTTCCTGTGCTTCAAAGCGGCTCTTTACAGAGTGAATTCCATCACTTTCTATTGGTGTGATAGTTCCATCGCCGTCTACCTCCGAAATTTCATAGGCAGGAATGTCGAATGGCGGCAGGATTTTTGCCCAGGAATTGAATGGTTCAACCGGGAAACGAATCCTAACACCCATTACAGTACCAAATTCCCTTGAGGCTGCTTCTCTGGTAAAGCTCAAGGACATGTTCTGAACAGTCCTGGATGAAGAAGCAAGAACTACTTCCCAGTTTCTGATGGCAAGAGAGGTTTTCATAACCGCTCCGTACCGATCCGCGAAGCTTGCGCCCGCAACATGGGAGAAATCCATCAACGTTTGTTGGTTTTGATTAGGTGTATCACCATCACCCACAGTTATATCCGCAGCGAGCAGTGAGAAGTCGATAAGAACGCCTTCTTCGGCAAACAGCGGAACCGCCAGCATCGCAATTACGACAAGAATGAGCATCTGTTTCATGTACAGCTCCTTTAAAAAATCATTTCTTTTTAATAAATTATTCACTATATCAAGTCTATAAAATTTAAAATGTTTTGTCAACGGCAAAACATAAAATTTTCTCTTTTTTTGGCTTTTTTCCTTATTATAACCCCTGTTCTTCGGGATGCAGGAAAACAGCATTACCCTCGATGTAAAAGCGTATATCCTTTACATACGAAAAGTTCCTTGAAATACCTTCGTAAAGGGTACGGAAACTGTCAAATACACTCCCGCCTTCTACGGACGATAAAGCCGCGCTTTCAGTAAAATCAGCGTAAACTACCCTGTTTCGGTACATTAAAGTCTTAAGTTTGGTATCCCTTGGAAAGAGGGGCAGCAGTTCCGGGGAGACAGGCCCCAAAAGCGTTTCCTCTGTATACCGGATAATATCCTCTTCTTTTGACTTGGAATGCTTTAACATCCGGTCTTCTACGACAATTACTCCGTCATCTACATTATAGAACACAAACGTCCTTCGCGCAAGCCCCAAAACGAAGAATTCAACCAGGGCTATAACCCCCAATATCGCAATGAATAAAAGACGGCGTTTTACGGGGGAAGCCAAAAATGAGGCCGCAGATTTAAAAATAGCGTTTAAAGTGTTTTTCATTAACGTTCAAAAATACCAATAAAATTTACTATACCATTATACACAGAACTGGTTAATTTTTGCAAGCCGTCTTCGCTGGTCATAAGCAGCGTATCCTGTCTGTTGGTTACAAAGCCCAGTTCCACAAGAACCGCCGGCATCCGGCTGTTTCTGACCACAAACCAGTCATTTGCCTTGCGGCCGCGGGAGGGCAGAGTATTGCCGAAAACTTCCCTGAAACCCTGCAAGATGGCATCCGCAAGGAGTATGCTTTCTGTAGCAAATTCTTCTTCCAGCATAGCATTCAATATAGCGTTGATATCCGAGGAATAGTTATGTCTGGAAGGATCCAAAAGGGTGCGGCGGTGTCCCGATGTTATATGCCAAACTTCATAGCCGCGGGCATTTGGATTTGCGCCCCAGTTTGCATGTATCGAAATAAAGATAACTGCTTCGTTATCTTTAACGGTTACCGCATTTGCCATTTCGGCGCGAAAATCCAAAGTCCGGTATATATCGGTATCCCGTGTCATTAAAACCTGTTTGTTGGGGTAGGTTTGAACAAGGCGGTCCCTGAGGGCGAGCGCTACCTTTAAAACTATGTCTTTTTCATAGACAGGTGTTATTCTGCCGTTTATCGATATATTCCCAACAGCCCCTGAATCCCTTCCGCCGTGACCTGCGTCGATTATTATGGCTGCAACCTGAAAACGGGAGGCATCATTATCGTTTAAACGCGTAAATATGTTTTTAAGGGATGTAACGAACTGTTCGGGGAAAACCAGAGCTCCCACCCTGTTGAACGGCTGGGGGACGGTGAAAAGTTCCTGATTGTTTATTAACAGATAGCCGGTTTCCCCTTCTTTGGAACTAACGGAAAAACTGCCGCTATGATCCCCGAATATAAATGTTCCGCTTCGGAATAAAGGATCCCAGCGGAATTGTATTGTTTTATTGGGAGAAATCGATTGGAGTGTATTTAAGGTTTCATCCAGAGTGAGGGCGTTTAGCAGAGTACAGTGAATAATGAACAGTGAACAAAGAAAGAAGAATTTCAGCGTGCTAATTTTCATTTGACCCCAGATTATCTATATAGTAGACTGCTCCCTGATAGGAACCCCGTATTAAAGCAGCCCAAAAAGAGCGCCCAAGTCTTATTATATTTTCGGCATTTTCACAGGCAAATGGAAGTTTAAAACCGGTCAAATTTCGCACCGCTTCCAGCGCTTCTTCGGCAGTTCTGCCCATGTAATCTTTCAGCCCTGAGGATGTAAAAGCCGCGAAAGGGATTATATAACAAGTTTTTAACCACGAACCAGAATCATCTTTAGATTTTAACCACGAACCATACGAACTATCACGAACATTAATAGAATTTCTTAATTCCCTTCGTGTGTGTTCGTGTTGGTTCGTGGTAAAATCTTCTAATTCAGAAAGAGCACGTTTTAGCTCGTCTGTCAGCTGAAACGCGTTGGGCGGGAAATTTGAGGTTTTGGCAAGGAAGTCTCTGGTTTGTGTATCACAAGGATCCAGTCTTATAAGGAAAGATTTGGCGGCAGTTTCCGCGGCGTTTATTGCATCCTCCCTGTTTTTCGCGCTGGCTATAACATTGCCGCATTTTGTAACATTGTTTTCCGGGAAAGAAACATTATCACCTTCTTTTATACGTATAAAAATATCGTTAACTTGCGTGTTTCCTTGTATTATTTGTTTTACTTTTCCGGGGATGGAGATAAACGCCCTCTCCGCGCACGTCCATTTACGTGTAGGAACGAGCCCTTCAGGTTTACGCCCCATAGCGGCAAGGATCGCGGCTTTTGTAGGCAGAACGCCTGATGAATACGGATATGTCCAGCCCGACATATAACCTCCGGAAAGACGCGCCGCGATTTCTCCAATCATGGGTCCGTTTGATGTTAACTTGATGTCTCCCTTCGCAGCTCCAATATTTTCCTTGTTAGCAAGGCCCAGCGCGTGAACACCGCGGCAGAAAGTTTCAAGGATAGCATTTTCCTCTTTGTTTTCTGTCGGCATTGTGTGTCCCATTTCGATAAAATACGGAGGAAAGAAAATGTGTCTGTCTGCCAGTCCGCAAATTGTAATTTCTCCCTTGTACACAATCGCGTCAACAGAAAATTCTGGGCCGTCCATATAGCTTTCCGCAATTGCTTTTCCTGAACGGGAAAACCCTATCGCAGATTTTGCCGCTTCAATGAATTCTTCTTTAGCGTTTACACGGCGGCATCCGCGGCTGCCCATATTGTCTACAGGTTTTATTACAAGCGGGAATTGCAGATAATCCGGAATGTCAAACGAAGATTCAGATATTACGGCAAACGGCGGGGAGGGGAGTCCAGCTTCGCTGAAACAGGCTCTCATAAGCCCCTTGTCTGAGGCTTTTAACGCGGTTTTGTAGGGAATGCCGGGGAGACCGAGTTTTTCTGCTACCCATGCGACACTTGCGGAAAAATCTGTTCCTGCCGTCATTATGCCTATTTTGCCTTTCAGTGAACGAGCATAGGTTTCGATGCTTTCCTTGTCTTTTAAATCGATTTGGACAAATTGATCCGCCTGACAGATACAGGGCGCGTCTTTGCTGCCGTCCAGAACTACCGTGTGAAACCTGAGTTCTTTGGCGATTTTGATTGCCGGCCCCTGCATTACACCGGCTCCAAGAATAATAATTGTTTCTTTCATGTTTATCTCTCTTTTTGCGCGTATATTTCAAAAGCGTCACCTAACCTGAACAATTTGCTGATTGCCAAAAGCAGCCAATATAACGGGCTTATTTTGCTTTTTGCCAATACCGTAAAACGTTTGGGATGGTGACCTGTTACTTTTATTTTTAAAACTTTAAAACCTGCAAGAGTAAGCGCTTTTACGGCTGTTTTGGGTGACCAAATAGTGTAATGATCGGCGGGACTTGCAAAGAGGAATCTGTTCAGGCTGGTTTTTCCGCTTATACCGGAAAATGACGGTGTGCAAAAGGCAAGGATGCCTTTGGGTTTTAAGAGTTTATGTATTTCTGATAATACTGAGGCGCAATCGGTAAAATGTTCGATTACGAACCAAAGAGTTATTACGTCAAATTTATTCTCTGCAATTGATGAATTCGGGAAAAAGCCGTGATGGCAGGGGATATTAAGTTCCTGCTGCACATAACGGACAGCATCCTCTGCGGGGTCAATTCCTTTGGGGGAAAATCCTTCTTCACGTGCCGCGTCAAGAAACGGACCATAAGCGCAGCCGATATCAAGAAGTTGTGTATCCTGTGTTTTAAGAAGAGATTTTATATTTTTAAGGCGGTGTTTTGAGTTTTTCTTTATATTTATAAAATCTTCAAGGTATGTTTTGCCGTATTGTTTTTTATATTGTTCAAAGAAATATTCTTTATTGTATTCAAAAGGCGGCGTATTGGTTCTGTCCATGTAAATTATACCGCATTTGACGCATCGGCGGTAAGTGCGGTCATGAAAACGTGATACATTGCCTGATTTTTCCTCACCGCAAACAGGGCAGTACCTGTTTACCTGCGGTGAATAATTGTTTAAAAGGGAGGCAAGAGAATTATTTGACCACGAACCAGAATCATCTTTAGATTTTAACCACGAACCACACGAACCATCACGAACATTAATAGGATGTTTTGTTTTCGTTCGTGTGTGTTCGTGTGGTTCGTGGTAAATCTCTTGTTTCTGGTAAATCTCTTGTTCGTGGTTCGTGGTAAATCTCTTGTGAATTTGTTTTAAATGACCCATAGACATATTTTTAAAACCGGCGGCTTTTGCGAGTTTTTTGTGGTATGGGGTAGGGTGCGCTAAAAGGACAGTTGTTCCCGCGAATAGCGCTTCGTATGCTGTTATGCCGTAATGAGTAATAACAAGATCGTATTCGTGTAAATACCGCGCAAGATTGGGAATAGTATCAAGTATTTTAACATTTTTTAATGTTAACGGTATCTGGCTTTTTGACAATACGCCCTTTAAAAAGGTAATATCCAGATTATATTTGTTTTTTACCGCGGAAAGTTTATAAGCATTTAACAGCCCAAGCCCATGAGAGTCCTCCTGTCCGAAGCTTATTAGGATTTTTAAATTGTTGTTTTTTACACGCTGATTTACAGAAGGATTAAATTGTAAAGCAGGGGAAAAAACATTTGCGCAAGGATAGCACATTTTTGGGGGAACAAGAATATCAATAAGAAAATCAAAATCAAAGCGAGAAACGCCGCCTTCATCAATTCCTATAACAGGCGCTGTTTTTTTGTAATGTAAAAGCTCATCAGGCGGAGTCTGAAATCGATCCAGAATAAAGAATTTTATTTTTCTGTTTTCCAAATCATTAATGCAAAAATCGGGATTAAAATCCATTGAATTAAAAAGATTGTCAAATTGCGAAGTTTTAGGTATCAAAAGATATGCTTCTGTGCCAAGCGCGCGCAAATTACAGACAAGATTAATACATCTGCATAAATGTCCTCCGCCCCGTCCCTGTTCGGCTGCAGGAATTATTATTACAGAAGCCATGTTATCCTCCGTGATTTAGCTGTTTATATTTGTTAATTATAGCGGCGCCAAGGAAACGATCGTGATCATTTTTAAGGGCATTGTAAAGAAGTTTTGCTTTTTCATAATCTTCCCGCGTATCAACGGTGAGGCGGATATCAGGGTTTTGCCATTTTATGGGCGCCAAAGGGCGGTGAAGACGATATTTTTCAGGGTTATTATATAGAACAGGACAGACATGTTCGCGTTCATAAGGCTGCGCTGTAACGGCGCCAAGAAGAGCAGAAGCGGACACTGCCTCAACGCCGGCTCCGTAAGGAAGAGATGTGTAACCGGCATAATCGGCATTTATGTCTATCGCTTCCCGGTTTATCATGGAAGCGGCATCTGTAAAAACAAAGGGATTATCGCCGGTTGCTCTTATGACACGCGTAAGTGAAAAATGACGGATTACATCGCAGAAACGTTCAAGAACATCCTCTTTTGAACCTGCAAGGATATGAAAACCTGCCTGCTCTGCAAGTGGTTTAAAAACAGAAAATGAATCTTTGGGGCATGCCAAAATGCGTAAATCCGCAATGGTATGATTTAATGCTTCCATTACGCGCAGAACAAGCGGCTCTCCGTCCAGCGGAAGCAAAGCTTTTTTTGGCAATCTTGAAGAATCAAGGCGAGCCTGTAAAACAATACCTGTCATGTTACTTGTCCCATTTTCCAGTTACTGTACGGGCATCGCATTTCCATCTGAATTTGTTTTTTATAACCCAGTTTCTGCTTTCCCTGAATTCTTTCCATGAAGAGAAAATATTTTCTCCGGAATTAAACATAAATGATATAAAACGGTAAAGCGGAAGATGCGCATAATCGCTGCGGTAAACGGGAGCCAGATTTTTAAGATAAAAACGCCTGTAATTTTCTTCTATGCTGCTGTTTTCTATGGAAAGTTCACCTTCATAGGAGAGTTTTAAATGACTGCTGAATGCGATTTCTTCGCCCCAAAGATGAGAGCGGAAACCAAAATCCATTAGCTGCCAGGACATTTCCTTTAAAGATGTATCATAACCGCCTATGTGAATAAAACGCTGTTTGTCATAGATGCCGATACCGTCAAAAGGATACAATGTAAATTCTCCGTCATTGTGCGGTTCAAGAAAAACAGATTGAATTTTTCTTTTGCGGGTAACAGGCGTAACAATAGACGGGAATATTTCATAGTTAGAATTGGTTAATATGGGAACAGTGCAAAGTCTTTTAAAACCAGGGTTAACCTCGTTTTCTTCCTTTTTTATTCTTAGCCTTTCTGCCAATCTTCTTGCAGTGCCTCCCGCTATTATTTTCATATCACTGCGAAGCACAAAGAAAAGCGGGCTTTGTATTTCTGATGCGCCAAGATTAATCTGCTCGCCTAAATTTATGGCTTTTTCCGGCAGTATAAAACGAACAAACGGAAAACGCCCTGCAAGTTCTTCTATATCATAATGAGGAGCGCATGATTCAATCGATATTACATTATCAAAACCTGTTTTTTCTATTTCCTGAAAAAAAGATCTTCTTGCAAGAGGCGGACGGTTAAGTATAACAGCGGAAATGCCTGTTGAAGCAATGCGTTCTTTGCCTCCTACCGCGGTATACGGTGTAATATTTTCATTAAAAGTTGTAGGTATAATATTCATCGCACTCCGCGCATATCCCAATGTAATTATTTTTGCATTGTTCTTTAAAATTGCTTTCTCCGTTAAGCCAGATGTTTTCCAGAGTGTCATTAAAAGCATTTCCCAAAAGTTTTCCGCCTTTTAACGCAGATAAATCTTCCCTGCACTGCGGCACATCACCGTTTAATAAAACAGGCATATCTCTCATTATATGCCAGCAGCTTTGCCTGATAACAGGCGATATATCAGAAGCCTGTTTCTTTTCCAGCACACCGCAGAAATCATCGTATTTTTGAATAATAATATTGTTTTCGTTTTTTGTAAATTCTTTCCAGTAACGGTAAAATTTTTCCGTATCTTCTTCCGATCCCTTAACACGAACTGCCTGCACATAACTGTCTTTGGGAAACATGGAAAACAATTTTTTCGCAAAAGCATCCGCCTGCGCAAAACCGCTGCCGCGAAGAGCCATGTACTGTTGAGGATCTGCTGTATCAAGTGAAACTATCCATGAAACAGGCGGCAAACTATGCGTATGTGTTTTTTTATCCGATAATATTAAAACTTTTTCCAGCTCTTCATTTTTCCAGCCAAGCCCGGATGTTTCGATAATAAGCGCAAGAGAGTCTCTTTTTAGCACTTCTTCTATCAACATCATTTTCTGCGGATGCAGGCTTATTTCTCCCCAAAGCGAAAGATCTATTACAGCATCATGCGAAAAAGAAATGATTTTATCCAGCAGCAATTTAAAATTTTCGATATCCATATAATCTTTACATTCTGCCGTATCTTTATAAAGAGGGTAGGGGCAAATTTTGCAGCGGCAAGCACAGCCGCCGTAAACCTGAACAGGATAAAATGCAGGCAATGTTCTTAAAACCTGCGGTTGTTCAACAGCTGTTTTTTCCGCTTCTGCCGCTGTTGGAATTTTTGCGCAGACTGCCAGAAAGTTTTTAATCAACATAAGATTTCGTTTTGTGTCTGCGTTAAGATTAATTCTGTGGCAGCGTAAATCAACATTTGATATTTCCGCTTCGATATCAAAGGCATTTATATCTTTTTGTATTACAGAAAACAACAGGTCTCTTTCGACATTCCCGTCTTCGCCCATTATTTTTGCCAGGATTCCGGCAGTTCCCGCAGAAAGTATTTCCGGCGCCAATCCGTAAGGATAACCGTCGGCATAGGAATACTCTGCTTTGTTTTCAAAATGTCTTTTTGCCAAAGCTCCCGCAAGTTCAGGGTCAAGAAAAGGGCAATCGGCCCAGGCAAAATAGATAACATCAAACCCCGTCTGAAGTTCCGATATCCTTTCGAGCACGCTTCGTTTTGTCCATTTGTCTCTTTGCTCAATTTCCGCCCCATTTAAAAAGGAAAAATCACCTTGCCCGGCAAATAAAACGGTTTTTTCCGTTCCCGGGAACTTTTTAGCCTGTTCAAGTGCAAGAGAAACGGAGTTTTTTTCGTTAAAAACAGGCAAAAACGCGTATTCTGACAGGGAACCGGCGTATAGGATTAGTAAAGCATTCATACCTTTCTATTATCGGTATAAAAGCAGGTGATATAAAAGCTATTGCTCTCTGTACAGGCAGGGCGGGGGCAGCGTGCCGCGGGTCTGCGTGCATGGAAAACATTTGCCGGAATCTGCTACAGAGCCCGCAAGCGGTCTCTTTCGCAGGGAGCTGCAAAAATTGTTTTCCCTGCCCGCAGCCCCACAGCACGCTGCCCCCGCCCAGCCTGTACAAAAAAAACGATTTTATATAAAACGTTATACCGATATGGCAGAGTAGGGGGATAGGTTGCTTACTACCTTAGTTTAAAATTGTTAGTGATAAAGACATATCGTACAGGCGTGGCGGGCTGCGGGATCTAGTGATGGCAGCTACTATCTTTGTTAAAATTGTTAGTGATAAAGACATGTCGTACAGGCGCTTGCGGCAGCGGGATCAGAAAAAACATCTTCCGAAATTCTCTGCTGGCGAGACCGAGCGAAGCGAGAGGCTCAGAAGCAGGCTCCTGCATCCAAGGGATGCTTGGGGTTTTTTCTGAGCCCGCTGACGCAAGCGCCTGTACGGAGAGCCATTTGCTCTAACACTTTTAAAACAATAGCCCCTAGGAGAATCGAACTCCTCTTTTAAGATTGAGAATCTCATGTCCTAACCGATAGACGAAGGGGCCGTTTTTTTACTATAGCGGGTTTTGGGGGAGTGAGTCAATGTAAACTACCGGTTGTATAATAGAATATTAGATATTATAATAAAACAATGAAAATAATACATTTTATTCTTTTGTTTGTTTTTTTGACAGGCAGCGTGTATTCGCTGGATAGTGTATTCTTTGGGCTCGGCGGTGAGGTTAACGCAAATGCACGCGAAGGTATTGCAGCAGGCGGGACTTTGTCCATAGGGGTTGATATTAATCGTTATTTTTCTGCCGGTGTTAAAAAGACATACTCTGTCGATTTTAAAGATATTACTACAATAGAAGATGCCGTATTCTTCCGGTTTTATCCGCTTCCCAAACTACGGGTTTTCATACAGGCGGAATTAGGGACTTATGTTTTATATGAAGAAGGCAATACACAGCCGACGTTATTGGGCGCGTTTGTGGCAGGGGTACGTATTCCGATAGGCAGTTATTTTTATATAGAGCCGCAAGTTCGCGGTGGGTATCCGTTTATTTGGGGCGGGGGATTGATAGCAGGAATTAATTTTTCCGGGAAGAAGAATGAAGAAGAATTGGAAGTTAGGTAAAAGGAGCTTTAGGATGAGAGATAATAAATTGAAAGTATGGAATTATTTAATCATTTCTTTGCTGGTTGCAACTGCTTTCCTTGCTTGTGAAAATATTTTTATTAGTAATTTGCTGGGCGGCAGTGAAGATATAAAAACATATAATGTTAATTTTGATAAAAACCACAATGATACTGCTAATTGGGCAGATGCGTTTCCGTATATAAAATCTGTAACCGCTCCTGATACTTCAATAGACAGATTGCCAAATCCTCCGACCCGGCTAAATTATCTTTTTACCGGCTGGAATACAAATGCAGACGGGACAGGTTCTCCTTTTAATGAAGCAAGTATCGTAACAGAAAATATAACAGTGTTCGCGCGATGGGTTGCAGTGCCTCCGGGTGCACACGATCTTTTAGGAGGTTATGTTGTTACATTTGATAGAAACAACAGGACAATAGGCAGCACAGACGCTTATCCTTCCAGTATAATAATTATTCCGCCGGAAGAAACCATAACGGCTCTTCCCGTTGAACCAAGCCGTCCCCACCATGTTTTTATGGGCTGGAACTTCGCGTCTGACGGAAGCGGCGCGTTTTTTGACGAAAACAGCGTCATTACGATTCATACTGTTGTATACGCATTATGGGAACCGCTTCCTGTTGGTTCTTCTGTAGTAGTCTTTGACAGCAACAATAATGATACTGGCAGCACAAACGCTGTTCCGCAATCAATAATTATTACGCCTCCCGCAACCAATGTGGGTACATTACCCGAACCGCCAACACGTCCAAATTACGTCTTTGCAGGCTGGAACAGAGGTCCCGATGGAAGCGGCGCAAACTTTTTAAGCACAACGAATGTCACAGCAAACATAATTGTTTTCGCGATGTGGGAAGAGATTTTCACTCACACTGTTACATTTGACAAAAACCATGAAGACCCAACCGGCTGGACAGAAGCAGACCCTGCGACTAAAGATGTTATATCCCCAGCTACCAATGTAGGCACATTACCGTCTTTACCCACAAGAAGCGGTTATGTATTTAACGGCTGGAACACGATGCCAAATGGCAGCGGAGCCGCATTTATTACTACAACAACTGTAACGGAAAATATTACCGTGTATGCGCAGTGGAAAGAAATCTATACCGTAACATTTAATAAAAATCATGTTGATACAACCGGCTGGACAGAAGCAAATCCAGCTACAAAACCGGCTGTGTTCCCTGCAACAACCATTGATGAATTGCCAGCTCCGCCCACAAGAAGCGGTTATGTGTTTAACGGCTGGAACATGGCGCCAAATGGCAGCGGAGCAGTATTTACCGTTTTGACAAACGTAACTGAACACATTACTGTGTATGCTCAGTGGAAAGAAATCTATACCGTAACATTTAATAAAAATCATGTTGATACAACCGGCTGGACAGAAGCAAACCCTGCAACAAAACTTGCTGTGTTCCCTGCAACCACAATTGACGAACTACCAGCCCCACCAACAAGAAGCGGTTATGTGTTTAACGGCTGGAACACAGCGCCTAATGGCAGCGGAGCTGCATTTACCGTTTTGACAAACGTAACTGCAAATATTACCGTATATGCGCAGTGGTTAGCGGCTTACACCGTAACGTTTAGTAAAAATCATAATGATGTAACCGGCTGGACAGATGCAAGTCCCTCAACTAAACAGGTTATTACCCCTGCAACGACAATTGACGCGCTGCCAATACCGCCCACAAGAAGCTATGCGTATCATTTCACAGGCTGGAACACCAGTCCAAACGGAAGCGGGTCAGCATTTACCGAGTTTACTACCATTTCTCAAAGTATAACTGTTTACGCGCAATGGTTTGAAAGAGGAACAGGCACAAGTACCGATCCTTACAGGATATATACAGCAGAAGATCTGGCCTATATAGCGGAGCGAGTGAACGAAGGCGATGAAGATTATAACAGCCTGCATTATTTGTTAATGAATGATATTGATCTTTCTGATTACGGCGAAGGCAGTGATTTTAATGATGGAAAAGGCTGGATACCGATTGGAAATACTGTGTTTGACAATGCTCAGTGGCGTTTTATTATTAATCCTTTTAAAGGTGCATTTGACGGAGGTAATAATAAAATAACCGGTTTATATATAAATGGTTATCACTGGCCGCCTATCAGAGATACAGGATTATTTGGTTATGTCGAAAGCGGTACGATTAAAAATCTTGGTATCGAAAATGTAAACATTAACGTCAACTTTTCTGATCATCCAATTATTGATGCTACTATTGGCGGCATTGCCGGTTATGTAAACAATAGCATACTAGAGAATTGTTACACTATAGGTAATGTCAGAGCTTCTAATCATTATGATATCTATGTCGGCGGCGTTGCTGGTAGTGTAGAAGGTAATAGCACCCTGGAATACTGTTACTCCACAGGCAATGTCGGTTCTGTTAATTATTGGGGAAACTCTATTGCCGGCGGTGTAGCAGGTAGAGTAGATGGCAATATCACCTTGGAAAACTGTTACTCCTTAAGCAGTATCAACGCATATTCTGACAATGGTGATTATTCTATTGCCGGTGGCGTTGCAGGTAGAATAGGTGGCAATATCACCTTGGAAAACTGTTACTCCACAGGCAACATCAACGCTTATTCTTCTTATTTAAATGTGAATACATTTGCTGGCGGTATTGCTGGTATAATGAGTGGCAGTACTCTGGAAAACTGTTACTCCACAGGTAATGTCAGTTCTTCAGGTGAGTTCTCCGGTGTTGGCGGCATTGCTGGTAGTGTGAGCAACAGCACTTTGGAAAATTGTCATTCCACAGGAAATGTCAGTAGTAATAACGGAAGTTCTGGTGGTGTTGCCGGTACAGTGCTCAATAGTACTCTGAAAAACTGTTACTCCACAGGTGATGTTAGTTGTTCTGATCATATGATGTATGGTGTTAGCGCTGGCGGCGTTGCTGGTGTTGTAGGAAGCAGTACCTTAGAAAACTGTTATTCTACAGGTGATATCATCTTTTCTTCCTCTGAAAGATCTTCTGCTGGAGGTATTGCTGGTAGTGTGAGCAACAGCACTTTGGAAAAGTGTTATTATACAGGTAATATCATCAATAATTTTTATTTACAAGGGAACTCAAATTTCGGTGGCATTGCTGGCAGTGTAGTAGGCAACAGTGCAATTAACAATTGTGCAGCTTTAAGTCAAAGTATAAGTATTAATAGTTGGGATGATTATGGAATTTTAGGTCGTATAGTAGGTCAATTAACCGGCACCAACACCACCCTCTCCGGCAACCTTGCATTCGGCGGCATGACAGATCCCGGTGATATCAAATTCGGCGAAATAGCAAATAACGCAAGTGATAAAAACGGCGCGAACATCGGCAAAGTCGCTATCAACGCGGACGGTACAATCGGCGGCTTGTTTACAAGCTCTGGCGGCTGGACAACAACGCCGGGCAGGCTGCCGGGGTTTGGGCAGACGCATGAGATGCCGGAGCATTTGAGGGAGTAGGGGGTGCAATCTATTCAATACAATATCAGAATTGTTTTTAAAATATGGTATTTTAGAAAATTTTTCACGTGCAAGAACTTCATAATATTCATCCCATAACGCATTTGATAAACACAATTGTACATGATCCTCAAATATATATTCATAAACAATATAATGTGGATATCTTTTTTGAATTAGTGATGAAACAATAATATTTGTATCAAGAATTATTTTTTGCACTGCCTTACTGCATTTATTTCAGAATTTATTTCATCCATAGACATGGTTGAAAGCCCTTGACTGTCTGCAAGCGAAACACAGCGCCGTAACGCTTGTTTTGCTATTTGCCGTTCAATTAAATCGGCAAATTCAGAAAAGGGTATATTATCTTTTATAAATCCGAATGTATTGTATTCAATTTCAGATATTTGTACATTTATAGATTTCATAATTTTATTTACCTCGTAAATCTTCATTATATATTATAGTGTATATTTTTGATTGTCAAGAGAGAATTCACTAAAAAATATCAGAAATGGTGCCTCTTGCTGAAACGCAGGAAGCACCTGTGAAGACTCTCGCAGTGACGTATTCCCCCTCTTCCCTCTGTGTCTTTGTGCCCTTTGCGTCTTTGTGTGAGTCCTTACTAATATTCCCCCGTTCGTGTTCGTTCGTGCGGTTCGTGGTAAAGAATTCTTCCTTTGCGTCTTTGTGTGAGGGCAGTGAGCCTACCCCAAGTGCTCCTTAATAATCGAAGCAATCGGATTATAGCTAACCTTTACAATCTTTTGTTCACGTTCGTAACTTTTTACAGAGTCGGAAGCATGCGCAGTGTTAATCATGATGTTGCTGCCAAACTCGCGGCGGACTGTTCCTTCGGGAGCAAGGAGCGGGTCTGTGGGGCCCAGTACATCTCTGATTTTTTTGACAGCGTTTTCGCCTTCATAGACCATGATCATGCACTTGATGTTTCCGGGGGTTTCCATTTCTTCGCGGGAATAGCCGTTGGGGCGTTTGCCGGACATGAATTCGATGATTTGGTGAAATTGATCGATAGCGCATTCTTCGCCGTAACTGGAAATTAAGGTTTTGTAAAGTTTTTGGCTAAGAGGGAATTTACATTCGTTTTCAAGAAGTTCTTTCGCTCTTTTGCCGAACCTTTCTGATAATTTTTTTATTAGGAACGCTTCGACAGGACGGTAAAAATCAAGAGCTTGTGCCGGTGAAAAACGGTGGATTTTTACGCCGATTATGCGCAAACCGGTGCGGGAAAACATATCGATAATTGTTCCGGGACGCAGGGAATTGTGTTTCCAGTTATCGGGTTTAATAATAACAAGGGTTCTCTCAATTTTTTTTGGGTCCGGATAGGTGACATTCTGGACAAGGTTTTCTTTGCCTTCCAGGTAATCCGCGAATAAGCGAAGATCACTATTGGCTTCTTCCTGGGTTCTGGGGGTAAGAACCGCTGGTTCAAAATATCTTACCTCGTTTGAGTCTGACGAGGAAAAGATAAGATCTGAATAAGTATCGCGGATAGTTTCTCCTACGACAGAGTCTATTTCTACATGCTGGGGGTAAATATGCCCGCATACGCCAAGAAGCTGTTCGCAGGGGTTTTCTCCCCTAAAAACCAGAAACAGTGTTCTGTGCGGTCTTCCGCCGGAAGGGGCAAAATATTTTTTAACGTAGTCTGCCAAAAGGGCAGGCTGGTCTTTGGGAGCATTCATGCGTATAGAGCGGGAGTATTTTTCTGTTAATTCATGATCCGGCGCGAATATCTGGGCGCCTACAAATTCCAAATCTGTACGGGAAAGCAGGCGCGCAACCACGCCGCCGGTTCTGCTTTTAGCAATTGTATAGGGGGTAACAAGAACATAGGATAGGTTTTTACTCATACTTGTTTTTATAACATTTAAAAAAAATTTACAATAAGTTTTACGAAATTTTATTCGTGATGATATTCGATTAATGAGGTAATCGGGGTAGGAGAGAGTATTTCCTTAAAATTAAGAAAGGGGAGAGCGACCACCCCAAAGATTTCCGGCACTTGTGCACCCCCCTCTGTAAGAAGGGAACGGGCTGCGTTTAAAGTTCCGCCGGTAGCGATAAGGTCATCGGTTAAAAGGACGCGTTTGCCTTTTGGGACATCGGCGCTGTGAACCTCGATTTCTGCCTGGGCATATTCCAGGATGTATTTTTTGGACAGGCAAACACCCGGCAGCTTTCCTTTTTTGCGGATAGGGATTAGCGGGATACCGGTATGGAAAGCATAAGCTGCCGCAAAAATAAATCCGCGGGCTTCTATCGCGGCAACCGCTTCTATGTTTTTATCCCTGTAAATTTCTGTCATTTTGTCTATACAGTATTTAAAAGCGACGGGGGAAGCGAGAATACTTGTTATATCATAAAAAAGAATGCCCTTTTTGGGGAAATCCGGCACTTTTCTGATGTAATCATCCAGATTGAAATTGCTCATTTTGTTATTTGTTTAAACCATTCATTTACGGCAGATTCCTTTAATTTTCCTTTTGAATCATAAAGAGAATCAGATAAAACAGGGACTGCAAAGGCTTCGCTGTCTTTTAAAATGGAAAGAAGGTAATTGTTGGTGTTTTCTTTGGGGGAGAAAACTCCGCATTTTCTGGAAGCAAGGTTTATATGGGAAAATAACTGTTCAAGAAAGGCAAAAGACGTGGGGGAGGGATCTTCGCAGCCCAGGAAAAAAATCTCGGCAGGAAGAAGCTCATCTCCCTTAAAGTCTTCCGCAGGGATTATGCTGAATTTGTAGTCGGTAAGAGTATCTTTAATAAAATGAGCAATAGACTGAATTGTTTCTGTTCTGTCAGTAATAATTAATGCTTTCATTGTCCCCTCTTTGCAATATTAACAAATAATATGTTTTATGTCAATCATTTGCTTCGGTACCCATTGCCTGAACCGAGTAATTGACGATCATCCAGTAATTATCCTTTTTTTCCAGTAAATATCTGTATTGCCTTAAATCTGTATAATTTGACATTCTGAATTTCTGCAAAACAGTTACAGTACCTTCGGTATTGTTATATTCGGTCTTTAAAATTTCAAATGATGTAGGAATAACCGCAATATCCCCGTCAACTACGGCATTTTGAAGATTTCGCCTGTATTCTTCCACCATTTTTAGCCTGCCGGCTTCGTTTTCGGCATGATATTTGCGGCTTTGGAAGGCATCCCGCAATAACATGGCTTGATAGTCAAGGTACAGGAAGAACCTTTCCCATTGAGACTGCTGGCGGGCTGTAAGCATATAGGTAACCACTTCATCGGGGGGGAGAGGTTGTCTTACCAGAACAGCGCCTGTTGCCACATCCATTTCCAGAGGGATACCGTCCGGTCCCGGGATTACGGCAGGTCTCAGGTTGATATTTATATAGTTTGATTCGATGGGCCTTATTATTTGGGGTGTTCTTATCAATTCCGGGTAAACAAGAGCGCGTACCCTAAAAGAGCCGGGCTGTTCAAAATGGACAAAATCACGCAGATCTTCTACAAATGAAAACGATTCACGGCTTTCTATCGTTATTTCGCGGAAGAAAACCTGGTTTGTTTGGGTTCTTTTGCGGATTAAAGTATCAGATTGCGGCAATTGACGGTTTGTCATTGTCCTTATGTCAATATCCATGGAAAAAGCGCGATCGTCCGCCAGTTTAAAACGGTACGGGAGGGGGCTGTTGTTGGTAATGGTAATCTGAACATAGACAGGATCGCTTCCAACCGCATAATAAATCCGCCTGTCGTATAACCGGATGTTAAATTCAACATTTCCCTGAACCGCATGGAGAAAAGACAAATTGAATAAAATCAATAAAAACGCAAATAATAACCGATAGTTTTTCATCATACTTCCTTATATGGGTGTTCAAAAAGAACACACTTCTATATTATAGTAATCGGTAGAATTCTATGAATACCTTATCTTTTCCTGAATTATTAAAACGTTCTGTTTGTTCAAGAGCTGTTTCCTCCTTGCATGATTTGGTAAAAAACGGGGAATTTCCAATAGATATCGAGGGCAGCGAAGGTTCATTTACTTCCCTTATTTTAACCCATATTTTTAATAAAGAGGAGCAGTATTTTATCATTGTTCCCGGGGAAGATACCGCAGACAGCCTGATATTAAATATGGGTCTTAACTGTGTTAAATTCCCCTGGTGGGGAGCAACGCCCTACCGTGAACTGTCTCCTCATTCTGTTGTTTTCAGTGAAAGAGTTAAAATATTAAAAGATTTGGCGCTTGGCAAGCCGGGGATTTATGTTATTCCTTTCCGCGCGCTTCTTACCCCCATGCCTCCAAAAGATTATATAAAAAGCCTGCTTATCACCCTGAAACCCGGCGGGAAAATCGACACTTCCTCCCTTTCCAAAACGCTTGTAACATACGGTTACATCCGTGTTCCAAGAGTGCAGGCTCCCGGGGAGTTTGCCCTGCGCGGAGAAGTGCTGGATATTTTCATGGGCGGCGATGAACAGGCGGTCAGGATATTATTTGATTTTGAAACAATCGAAACAATTAAAACATTTGATACTGTAATGCAGTATACAGGAGCGCAAAAATTAAAAGAATTGATTATTTACCCAATGAAGGAAGTTGTCTGGACAGATGACCGTATTGATATACTGGAAAAAAATCTTGCTTCCTGCAGGGAATTTTCCGACGGCGGAAGAACAATTATAGAAGACCTTATTTCCATGCGTTTTGCAAAAGGCGAAGAGATGTTTTTTCCCCTTGCTTTTGAACAGAGCTCCTGTAATATTCTGGATTACCGCGGTGACTCCGGGTTAGATCGCAGCACTTTGGTTTTGATAGAAAATGAACGCCTTGAAAATATGCAGGAAAGCCTTGGACGTGAGTATAATGGCCAATACATGCGGTACAAAAGGGAAAAATGCGAATATCCCCTGCCTGAGCGGTTGCTTTTAAATTATAACGAGATTTATAATAAATACGTAAATCATTCTTCGCGTTTTATTTCTTTCAGGTCAATTAAGGGAGAAAAAAGGGCAGGACACAATCATATAAGATTGTCATGCGAACCTTCGCGGAGTTTTTTCGGCAACATAAATTATCTTAAAGAGGAATTTGCTTCTCTTCTTGGTTCCGGCTGGCAGATAGTTGTCGCAGCAGAATCGCAGGTGCAGGCGGAACGAATTAACATGATTTTAGAGCCGGATAAATCACTTTCCATTATGGTTTTCCCAATGTCCTGCGGGTTTGCGCTGCCGGATATAAAGTTCATGGTTGTTCAGGAAAAGGAAATTTTCGGAAGACGCAAACATCTTACTCGTTCATTAAAAACAGTAAGGTCAAGCCCCATAGATACATTCGTAGAAATAAACCCCGGCGATTATGTCGTCCATGTTAATCATGGTATCGGGCAGTTTAAAGGTATCGAAAGGCTCAAGCCTCAGGGGCATGAAAGGGATTATATTAAAATCGAGTATGCAGGGGATGTGTCGGTATTTGTTCCTGTTGAACAGCTTAATCTTGTTCAGCGCTACATCGGCAATGAGGGGCATCCTCCGCGCCTTGATACGATTGGCTCAAAGAGCTGGGATGCCCGCAAGAACAGGGTAAAAAAATCCGTAGAAGATATTGCGGAAAAACTCATAGAGCTGTATTCAAAACGGAAAAAAGCGCAAGGGTATGCTTTTCCAAAAGACATGGAATGGCAAACCATGTTTGAAGCTGCTTTTCCTTTTGAAGAAACAGAAGATCAGCTCAAGTGTATCCAGGAAATAAAAAATGACATGGAAAGTTTAACCCCCATGGACAGGCTTGTATGCGGCGATGTCGGTTACGGAAAAACAGAAGTTGCCGTTCGCGCGTGTTTTAAGGCGATAATGGGCGGTAAACAGGCGGCTTTTCTGGCTCCCACTACAATTCTTGCCGAGCAGCACCATGAAAATTTTTTGGAGCGTTTTTCGCAGTTTCCGGTAAAAATAGCAATGCTTTCGCGCTTTGTAGATAAAAGAAAAACAAGAATTATTCTGGAACAGATTAAAAAGGGCGAGATTGATCTGCTTATAGGAACACACCGGATAATCCAGCGTGATGTGCAATTTAAAAATCTCGGGCTTATAGTAATTGACGAAGAACAGCGCTTTGGAGTAAAGGACAAGGAACGCCTGAAGGAGCTAAAAACAAATGTTGATTGTTTAACGCTCTCCGCAACTCCCATTCCGCGGACGCTCCATATGAGTCTTGTTAAAATACGCGACATGAGCCTTCTTGCTACAGCTCCTTTCGGCCGTCACCCGATTGAAACTTTTGTGGACGAATATAACAGCGATACAATGGTACAAGCCATAAGAAGGGAAGCGGAAAGGGGAGGACAGGTGTTTTTCCTGCATAACCGCATTGAAACACTGTGGGAAATAAGGGTTAAGCTGGAACGTCTTATGCCGGAATTGCTGATAGAAACAGCGCATGGTCAGATGGATAGCCAGGAACTTGAAGATGTAATGCGTCGTTTTATTCACGGCGGTTTTCATGTTTTGGTATCAACTACGATTATAGAAAACGGGATAGATATTCCCAATGTAAATACTATTATCATTGACCGCGCCGACAAGTACGGGGTTTCCCAGCTCTACCAGCTTCGCGGCAGGGTAGGAAGAAGCGACAGGGTTGCCTATGCATACCTCTTTTATCCAAAACAAAAAGAGCTTTCAGAAATAGCAATGAAAAGGCTTCAGACAATTTCTGATTTTACAGAGCTGGGATCCGGTTTTAAAATTGCCATGAAAGATATGGAAATACGCGGAGCAGGGAATCTGCTTGGAAAAGAACAATCCGGCGATATTTACTCTGTTGGTTTTGATCTTTATATAAAACTTTTGGATGAAGCAGTTAGAAGGCTTGAAGATTCCAATTATGAGGCGGAAACAGAATCGCTTCTTGAACTTGAATATTCCGGTTTTATTCCGGATTCCTACATTGATTCTCCGCAGCAGAAAATGGAAGTATATAAAATGATAGCCGCCATCCGCGACAAGGATGATTTGGAAAGAGTCTACGCAGAGCTCCTTGATCGTTTCGGCCCTTTGCCGGACGAAGCCGCTTCCTTGCTTTCCCTTGCCGATATAAGGATAATCTGCCGTCAGCTGACAGTTTCCTCCTTAAAAGAAAGAGCCGGTATTGTTTGCATTGAGTTTGCAAAAGTAGCAAATGTAAAAGTAGAGCGTCTTGTGCGCCTTATGCAGGAGTCTTCCGGCAAGGTAAAGCTCGATCCCAAAAAGCCCAATGTTTTGCTTTTAACAACAGGCAGCATAGCGCTTAAGGAAAAGAGCGAATTTATCCGCGAAAAACTCTCTGCGCTGGCAGGAGAATAAATTAACGCCTTGGCAATCCCGGCAAAGACGGCAGCTGCAGTGAAGGAGTGTTTCCCTGAAGCGCGTCACGCGCTGCCTGTTCTGCCTGTCTTGATACATCTTCTGTAACCTGCTGTACAGTTTCATTTACCAAAGAATTTATCCTCTGCTCAAATTCATTAATTTTGCTGTTAAGCATGCTGCTCATTTGATCCATTGCGCCTTTATCGCCTCTTACCACTCCCATAAGCCCGTCAAGTTCGTCTTTGGAAACAAATCTGCCGTCGATATACTGGTCTATTTTTTCACGTAAAGCTTTCTCAACTTCATCCATTGCTTTTTTAAGATACGCGTCGGCAGTATTTCTGATTGTCTGCCCGATTAAATCAGAGATATTTGTTGTTATTTTAAAAATATCTTTTTCTCCGGTTTGATGAATATAATCAATTCCCATGTTAACTGTTCCGGTTTGCCTTACGGCAGAATCAACTGCCTCTGCAATAATACCGCTTGGGTTTACGATACGGGGCTGCGCTATCCTTATATCCGCGTTTCCCAAAATGCGATTATTTTCTCCGTTTACAGAAACATTAAAAGCTGTGTTGCCTTCAAAACCGTTTATGCCGATATTGCTTAATTGATCTCCAAGGCTGACAGGAAAGCCGCTGCCTGTTACATTCGCGCTGAATAATTCCTGTGTGTTTGTTCTAAAATCGGCGCTTCCCATAACAGAAATCTGTCTGTGATAATCATCAACTTCAGTCATTCCTGCCGTAAGCACAACAGGTCTGTTCGCGAAACCGGGATTATGCTGCGTAAAATCAGGATGTGAGCTGACATTTTGCAGATCAAAAGCCCAGTTCCAGGAATCAATTGTAAAATCTGATGCAAATGTGCCCAGGTAAAAAGTTGGATACGCAATCGTGGGAAATTGTACATCTACTCCCTTAAAAGCTACCCTTGGTTCTTTTTTGGGTTTTTCTTCTTTGGGTTTTACCGCGGCATTTGCCCTTAATGATTCAAGTAATTCAAGCGCCATTAAACCGTAATCAAGATACTGCTCTGCCGCATCGGAAAGTATATCGCGGATAAAAGGTTCAAGCGCGTTAAAAGCGGAGCCGCTTCCCAAATCAACATAGGATTTAATATGGTTGATATCATCGTTTATGGAACTCCGCGCGTTTGCTTCAAGCGCTCTTGCGGTATTAAAATCAGATTCTATGCCGCTTACGATATTTGTAACATCATTTGTAGCCGCCTGAACCGCAGCTCTGGCATTGTTAAGATCCTGAATCGTGCTTCTTATTGCTTCTACATCGCGCATACCGCTTACATTAATATTTAACAAGGGAGTAGCCGCCGCGCGTAATTCATTTACTCTTTCTGTAGTGCTTTCTACCTGTCCTTTCCATTTATCAACAGTTTCATTGTAAGTGTTGATTGCCTCGTCATATAACCTTGGCGTATTTAATTTATCAAACTCCTGATTCAATAACGCCATAACGTCGAAATTCTGCAAATTTACAAGAGGAGGAGCTTCTTCTTTTTCTTTTGCGGTTTTATCCCTTGGAGGTTTTCCTGGAAGAGAGCCTGAAAAAGCGCGTTCTGTGCCAAAGCGGATTGTATCCGCGCGAATTTCCTCGATATAAACTTTTCCGCGAAGTATCGCCGCAGGTTTAAAACGGATCTCCGTCCTGCCCAATTGAAAAAGATTTGTCATGGGGCTGTCCCTGTTTGCGACAGTTACCCCTCCTATTGAAATCTGAAAACGTATAAGACTAAGGCGGAAATTATATACATTGGATTTAGCCTCGAATATCGCTTCCAGTCCGTGTTCCAGTGCCATTCCCAAAAGAGGATTTGCAAAAATTGTAAAGAAAATAATTACAGCGGCAACCAAAATGGAAACAAAAGCAAGCGGAATAAAATAAACAGCGCCTTTTTTGTTATCTTTTATTACTTTGGATAACTCTTTTAATTTTTTTATTTCATCATTGGATAAACTATCGCGGATATAATATTTTTCTTCGCGTTCTTCAAAACAGGATAAAAAGAACTTTTTATCCTGAGGATGTTCAATAAATTTAGCGTAATTGTTTTCCAATGCTTTTTTTCTGAATGGTTTTTTAAAAATGCCGGGTATTTTCACATATTCCTCCTTATTAACGCTTTAAAGCTTTATCAATAAATGATAGCAGGGGAAACCGCGCTATTTGTTTTAAGAGTTTGGAATTTCTTATTTTTTCTGAAACATGATTTCTGTATAAGGTAATCAATCCAAAGAAAATAAAGAAAAAAGGAATCCAAAGCGCAATGCCTGCCGCAAGTCCTCCCATAACAAGCGTATTGTTAAAGTTAGTAAATGGTACAAAGGGCATATTGTAAAGTTTTGTAAAAAACGGCGTTAATGCCGCTATATGCAGTATATCCCAGCCTAAACTGTGTATGGGGTAAACAATTAACGGGGAAAGCAGTTTTACAATGGCAAGGGCAAATATTTTGGACGAATGGTTGTGCCTGAAAAAGAAAGAGACCAATAAAAGAACAATAAAGAAAAAATTACCTGCCGGAATTAACCCTAAGAGTATGCCCCAGGCGAAACCTGCCGCAACCTGACTTTTTTTAACATTGCCGTTAAAGGCAAGAAATAATTTGGCTAAAACATTTAACAAGGTGACTATTCCTCCTTTTGGTTCATTTTACATGGTAATATTTAAAGTGTAAAGCAATTTTCTATTGATCAAAGGCGCGTTTTAAGGTAAAATACCTCAAATGGATTTTTTTGACCGTATTCAACTGATTACAGAAAGGTTTCTTACCCGCCGCGCAAGGATTCGCCGGATTAAAAAGGAAAAACGCAAGGCAAAAAATGCAGTATTGGACTGGATAGAAGCTTTTTTATGGGCTGCCTGCATGGTATTGCTTTTAAATCAATATTTGGTGCAAGCCTACCGGATTCCTTCGGGTTCCATGATAGATACGCTGAATATCGGGGATCATGTTTTTGTCAATAAAATTGTCTATGGTCCTGAATTGCTGCCCGGTTTTTTTAAACTTCCAAGCCCCATAAAGCCAAAACGAAACGACATCATAATTTTTGAAAATCCTTCATACATTTCCCGGGGGACAGTTTTTGATGTCGCCCAAAGGGTTATCTATATGCTTACCCTTTCCCTTGTTGATATAGACAAGGATGAGACAACGGGTGAACCGCGGGTACATTTTTTAATTAAACGCGCCGCAGGGCAAAGCGGAGATCGTTTTATGTCAGAAAACGGCGAAATGATGATTTGTTTCGCGGGTGAAAACCGCTGGGTAGATGAAAGAGAATATAATGCTTTGCGCGGCTGGAATCATAATATTATAAGGATGATGGATGTTGATCAATACAATGTTGTTGACGCTGCGGGGAAGGCGGCGGCATGGACTGACAGGGGACTTCAGCCTTCGCAAAAATTGATGGAAGCGGCTTCCATGGTGGGGTCTTTGCGTTATCCTGACTATCTTGCGCATGAAAGATCCAGGCTGGAAACTTTAAGAAAAATAAATCCATCCGACAATCGTTACGCGATGCTTTTGGCAAGGCACCGGCTTGGCTGGTATGTGCCGGAAGGAAGGATTATGCCTATGGGAGACAGCCGCGATAATTCAAGGGATGGACGTTACTTTGGTCCTGTAAGGATAACAAGGGTGCTAGGCAGGGGAATGATTATTTATTGGCCGCTTATGCGCCTTGGAAAAATTATTTAAGGAATATTTTACTGTATGTTTAATAAATCGATACAATATTCTTATGCAGCGCAAAAACATCAGCGTCACAGATTACTTAAATTTCTATTAAGTTTTTTAATTTTATTTATTGTATATAATTGTCTTACTGCATTTCTTGTTTCTGTTTGGGTAATTGACAATGAAACAATGCAGCCGGGCCTTAATTCAGGCGATCGTCTGCTTGTTCTTTCTTTTGCGTTAAGCGACAGTAAAAATAACCTGCCTTTTAAGAGAGGCAGTATAGTTTTAGTTAACAGAATGAACGAGAGAGACAGAAAACTGCCACTTAGAATAGCGGACGGCATTGTAAGATTTTTTACAGCGCAGAGGGTCAGCGTTTTTTCGGGAGACGGGCAGCATATTAAAAGGGTAATAGCGCTTCCCGGCGATGAAATTTCCATGACAGATTATATTTTCAGGGTAAAGGCAGGAGCCAATCCATTCAGTCTTACAGAATTTGAACTTTCGGACAAACCATACAATCCGTACATTCCGCAAACCTCCGCTCTTTGGGATTCTTCCATTCCGTTTTCAGGCAGCATGGACCCTGTAATACTTGGTCCCAATGAATGTTTTGTAGTATCTGATGATCGCTCAAACACAAATGATTCCCGTACATGGGGTCCAATTTCACCTTCAATGATTAGCGCAAGGGTAATTTTACGTTTTTGGCCATTAAATAAAATAGAACTATTTTAATGATGAAGAATTTACCACGAACCACACGAACCAACACGAACGGAAGAATTAGGTTTTTTTTATTTTTAATCTCGTTCGTGTCTGTTCGTGTGGTTCGTGGTAGAAAATATATATGAATCTACCGCGAACATCGTTATATATTCATATACCGTTTTGTTCCTCGTTCTGCGACTACTGTGATTTTTATTCTGTGTTGGCAGAAAGTAAAAAAATAGATTCGTTTCTTGAAGCGCTTGTTACCGATATAAAGCGGCAGATTGAATATTTCGGCGTAAAGGAGCTTCTAACCGTTTACATAGGCGGCGGTACTCCTTCTGTGTTAGGTGAAAAGATAAACATTATCTTTGACGCTCTTAAATCCTTTTCGCCGCAAGAGTTTACCGTAGAGGCTAATCCTGAGTCTTTAACAGAAGAGTTTCTTCTCGCTTGCAAAAATGGGGGAGTGAACAGGCTAAGTCTTGGAGTGCAGAGTTTTTGTGAGGCTTCGCGGGTTGCGGTTGGACGAATTGGAGAAGAGTTCTCGCGGAGGCGCAGAGGCGCAGAGAACGCGGAGGAAGAGGGGAGAGGGGTGCTTGAGGGGGGGCTTGAGTTGGCTGCGCGGTTTTTTCCTGGGGGGCTTTCGGTGGATTTGATTGCGGGGTTGCCGTTTCAGGATGAGAAGGTTTTGTTGGATGATATTAGGCGGGTGTTAGAGTTTAAGCCGGCGCATGTTTCGCTTTATAGTCTTTCTGTGGAGAGCGGGACTGTTCTGGAAGAAAAAATTAAAAACAGATCTGTTGTTCTTCCTGACGCAGATACCGCAGACGCAATTTGGCTGGCGGGCAGAGATGCGCTCTTAAAAGCAGGGTTTGAGCATTATGAAGTATCCAATTTCGCGCTTCCCGGCAAACGCTGCATCCACAACATGCGCTACTGGCAGATGCTGGGGTGGATGGGAGCAGGTCCCGCAGCTTCCGGCACAATCATAGATGAGGTGACAGGCACCGCGATACGGTATACGTACCCTTGCGATGTAGATGGGTATATTTGGGCAGTGAACAGTGAGCAATTAACAAAGAGCAATGAGCAATTGGGGAGTCTGTTAAATAAAAATGAATTTCTAAAAGAGTGTATGCTTATGGGTTTCCGCTGTATTGATGGTCCTGATACGCAGTTGTTTAAAAGACGCTTCGGTTTTACGGCAGAAGAATGTATCCCAAAGACGCTGGCGCTTTGGAAAGGCCGTGACAAAATGCTGTTTTTAAACCAATTTTTGGCGGATGCATTTGAGGAGGCAGAAATGTATGCCTGAAAATTTTACTTGGGGTCCTGTCGGGGGGGGATTAGCTAGGACTCTCGCAGAGGCGCAGAGGCGCGGAGGACGCAGAGTTATTGTTCGAATACGCAATCTTAAACCCTAGAAATATATCGAAGCTTTGAAATATATGGGATTAAGGTTAAGATTTCGTACTTTGCCTCCGCGATCTC
>WQXG01000020.1 GCA_009784975.1 Treponema sp. | reverse complement strand
AGCTCGGCTTGCGGAGAGGCAGAAGTAGTAAAAAGTTCAAAGGTTTCGATTTCGAGGGCTGCCGCAATTCGATCCAGCATTTCCGGAGCGGGAAATTTCCGTTTTTGCTCGATCATGCCTATAAAATTGGTGGAAATATTAGCCCTTTCTGCAAGTTCCGGCTGTGTAATACCGAGTTTTTGCCGATGAATTTTCATGTTTTGCGCTAAAATTTCCCGAATTTTCGCCATTTTTCCCCTATCTATAAGTAAATATTAACTTTCTTTTAGTGTTTTATAAACTTTCTATTTGATAGTTTACTCTTTCTTATTGACAGTTTTATAGGACTGTGTTAGGATTTGTGGGAGAGGATAAGGGGGAAATAAATGAGCAATAAAAAAGACATTTTTGAAGCATGTGTTAAGGGTACAATTGAGGATGTTAAATATTTTATCGAAGAAAAAGGAATTAATGTTAATGGTAAAAATAATGAATTTTGTACCCCTCTTCTTTTAGCAGCTGCTGCTGGAAATTTTAATATTACTAATTATCTAATTTCTAAAAAAGCGGATATTAATGCAAAAGCTGATAAAGGGTTTACGGCACTTCATTTTGCAGCAAAATTTGGATATATTGATATTGTTAATATTCTAATTTCTGCAAGATCAGATGTAAATGTAAAAGATGATGAAGGTTTTACACCGCTTCATGTAGTGGAAAATTTTGAGATTGCTAAAATTCTTATTTCTGCAGGGGCAAATGTTAATGCAAAGGAAAATATGCTTATTACCCCACTTCATTTCGTTGCAGAACGAGGAAATGTTGAAATAGCAGAATTTTATATTTCCAAGGGAGCAGAAATTAATGCTAGAGATACACATGGTTGGACACCCCTCCATTCAGCAGTATTAAAAGGGAATGTTGAAGTTGCCAAATTTCTTATTTCTGCCGGATCAGATAAAAATGCAAAAACATCAAAAGGCAATACCCCCCTCGACATGGCAGAACAAAACAACATGGCATCGATGATACAATATCTTACAAGTATAGAAGCAGAAAGAAATAATACTAAAACTTCAAGTGGAGGCTGCTATATTGCTACAGCAGTTTACGGTTCATACGATTGCCCTCAAGTTTGGACATTGCGTCGCTACAGGGATAATACGCTTGCCAATAATATTTTTGGACGTATGTTTATAAGTATATATTATTCTATCAGTCCGGTTATTGTAAAAGTATTCAGCAATGTTGAGTGGTTTACAATATTTTGTCGCAGCAAATTAGATAAACTTGTAAATAAACTACAAGAAAACGGATATGAAGATAAACCTTATAACGATTAAATAATATTTTAGGAGGATTTTATTATGTCTAGTACAAATTATACCGTAGGAAGTTGCGGAATGATCATGAAAAGCGGTTGCGACACAAGGTATTCAGTAAGCGGAAGCACTATTTTAAAAAGCGGATGTTTTACAAAGTTTTCTGTAAATAATGGTGGAAAAATTATGGACGGTAGTTCAGAAACCGGTTTTGTGATTAGCAGTGGTTCCATTATGAAGGAAAGTGATAAAGGGTATTCGTTGGATTGGATGTTTAATTAAACAAAAAGGAAAAACAAATGAATTTGTCTGAATACATATCTGTAAAAAATCCGCACCTGAATCTTGATGGTCTTGATAAAAGCAAATGCTGTGACAATTTAATGATTAATGGAATGGGTGCCTGGTATTGTAATAAGCATCGTAAAATAATTGGTTTTGATAAAGATGGTACTTTGAAAGCTATGATGTATTGTCAATTTTACTATCGCGATCATAATTGTTGGCTTGATTTATGTGAAAAAGTTCAAAAAGAAGAAGCAGAAAAAAGAAGAACAGAAACAGAAAAGGCAGAAAGAGAAGAAAGAGCTTTATTTGAAAAAATAATTACAAACTTCAATAATGCAATTATACAAAACCCCAATGATGCAGAAAATTACAGGTTAAGGGGTGGGGCGTATGCTCAAAGGAAAGAATACGATAAAGCCATTACCGACTATAATGAGGCAATCAGACTTAACCCTAATGATGCAGAAGCTTATGCATTTAGAGGCTCGGTATATATCCAAAAAAAAGAGTACAACCAGGCATTAGATGACTTTAATGAAGCTATTCGCCTCAATCCTAATTGTAAAAACGCTTATTGGTTTAGAGGTGGTATGTATGGTGTTAAAGAGGAGCATGATAAATCAATATCAGACTATGAAGAAGCATTACGAATAGATCCAAAAGATAACACTACAAAAACTCTTTTAGAAAATGCCCGGAAATTAAAAGAAGAAGCAGAGCATTTACAAAATACAGAAAAACAATCAAAACATAAAAATAATCTGGCAAACATCGGCTTGCTTTTACAATTTGCAATAACAATTGGTTTTTTCTGCATTTTTTTGGGAACTAACTTGCTTCGTACTATCGAATCCATAGCACCATTAATAATAATTCCTGGAGTGATATCATTGGTCTTTGGTATTATTAGTCGCATATTTCGAAGTAACATTAATCCTAAATTCCCATGGGGTATTGGATTGCTCATCCTAACTTTTGCAATAACTAGTACAATAATAAGTGTTTGGGAAGGTAGTGGAATAACATCAAGCATTATATGCGTTTCACTTCTTGCGATTCCAATAATTCTTATATTAAAATTTCAACCTGATTTATTTACTAATATTGGATTAAGAGATATAGGAGCTCTTATAGTTGCAACAATTGTATGTGCAATAGTATCTGGAATAATAGGGTCAATTTCTAAAAACTACAGTATGCTAACATTTGTTTTTTTAACATTTCCTTCTATTCCTGGATTTATTGTTATCAATAAAGCGGAAAATTAATTGCTATAAAAAGATAGGATTAGTTTTTTTAAGATAATGCTTGAGTTTTGTTTAAAAGGAAAACAAGATGAAAATATTTTATTTCCTGCTTTTATTATGCTGCTCTTTCACACCGTTGTTTTCTCAAAACATTGTAACCATGCAAGCTGCCATAGACAACTTTGCCGATGACTTCACATCCCGTTTCACAAATAAAAAAATTGCCGTTGTTGCTTTTGAAACCGACAAGCATGATCTTGCGGTTGATTTTATAGATACGATGATAGGAAAACTAATCGAAAACAACTTGAAAAAGAACAGAAATATTGAAGTTTATGAAAGGCATAGGATCGAATATATTCAAAGAGAACTCGATTTTTCTCTCACTGGTAAGGTCAGCGATGAAACAGTTAAAAGGATAGGGCATTTTATTGGAGCAGACATTGTTATTTATGGTTCAATCCGAAAGGGAAACAGCATAAATGAATACCAAATGACTATTACCGCTACAGAAGCCGAAAGTGCTCGTATAATTTTGCAAAAACCCTACACAGTACGCCTTATTTACAACAGTCATTTGTGGACAATAGGCGCTTCTCTAGGAACATCCTTTATTTCTCCGCTGGTAATTGGAACCATTCACGGTACTGTTGCTCCATTTCGTTATTCTTTTCTGGAACTCGGCATTGATTTAGGTTTTTTATCCAACGATCCGCTTGTAACAAATTATTATTCTATACTACCTTTTGCTCATTACGCTTTTTTCCTACCTTTTGAAAAAGGCGGCTGGTATGTTGGCGCAGGAATCGGTTACTTGCATAGCGAACAAACTAAATCTGGTAGCTCAGGACTAAACAGAAGCATCACTTTCAATGTTATTACAGGCTTTAATATTTTAAATATTATTAATATTTCCTACGCACTGCGCACAAACTTTGCAGATTTTATAAATAATAAATTATCGATCGGTTATACCTATCGATTTTAAACAAGGAGAAAAAAATGTGTTTAAAGAACAAATGGATAGGATTAATAAAAGTAATCCTATTGATTACAGGATGCATTTTAGAGGATACGACTTATACCGTAACCTTTGATGTTAATGGCGCAACAAGCGGATCTGCTCCTGAACAAGAAACAGTAAATGCAGGATCAAGGATACAATTACCTAGCGGAAGCGGACTATTAAAAACCGGTTATACTTTTATCGGATGGAATTATTATCCTGATAATAGAGGCGTACATTACAACCCTGGTTCTTTTTATACACCAGAACAGAATGTTATTTTGTATGCCAAGTGGTACGATGAAAGTGATTTCTTTTATTCTGTAAAATTTGACAATAATGGCGGAAGCGGAAATGTTCCGCCAGAACGACGAGTACCTCAAGGAGCCAGTATACAACAACTTCCAAATGGGAATGATCTGTCTAAAGATGGTTTTAAATTTGATGGATGGAGTTATTATCCTGATGGTTCAGGAGACATCTATAATGCCGGTTCTTCTTATACTCCTGTTATCAATATTACTTTTTATGCAAAATGGATTATTGATGAGGAATGGCTATCAGATCTATCTACCAGAGTATTTAGAAGAGAATATACAACTCCAGTTACAAATACCGTCCTTAGCTTCCATGAAGGTTTTCCTGCAGTAGTAGAAGTTTACGTTCTTGGAGCTGGCGGCGGCGGGCAAGGTGGGCATCGTTCTTATTATATTCAAGGTCTTTCTCGTAGTGATTGGGTTGGAACCGGTGGTTCTGGTGGCGGCGGATCAGCAGCTTATATGAAATTTGAATTGGATAGTCCTGTTGTTTTTAACATTACAGTAGGCGGAGGTGGTCCTGGCGGGACTGGAAGATACCGAGGTGCTGGTTATACATGGCAATCGGGTTATCCAGGAATAAGCGGTGGTTCTACATCGGTTGTTGTTGGATCAAGAATTATTACTGCAGGAGGAGGCATTTATGGTGGAGGAGATGGTCAAACTTTAACTGGCGGAGCTGGAGGAGCAACAGGCTCTATGACTATTGGTTTATTGGATTGGGTTTCAGCTAGTGGAGAAAAAGGTAATGATGGAGAATTCAATGCGGATCGAAGAGCTATAAACCGTGGTGGTAGGGCTGCATCAATAAATAGCGGTTCTGAATTTCACTTTGGTGGCGGTTATGGTGCCATTATCGGAACTTCGGCGCAAACAGGCGGCGGCGGTCGAGGTGGGTACAACAATGGCGAATCAGGCACACGTGGTGGTGACGGCAGTGTTGTTATTGTAATAACTTATTCAAAGTAATTATAGCTAAATTCATTGCGGAAGAGTGAATCATTATATGCATTTGGATATAGATACATGAAGGATAATAAAGGAAACTTATCATGGCAATAGAAATATTTGGAGAAAACTCCCCCTATTACACCAACAAAATTGCTAACTCTGGAGATATGGACTATCGGACCTACATGGAAAGACAATCCAGATACATTGGAAATGCAATACAACAGAGTACTAAACAGCAGTTGATAGGTAATGCTGCAATTGCCGGAAAGTTGGCAGGTCAGATTGACGATTCAATGATGCGTATGCAAACTGGTATCCAGACCGCTATAAACAATCAAACTTCCGCTATTGTAGCGTCCAATGAAGCTCTTGGACAGACATTTCAACATGGATTTAATGAGATAAACAATACTCTTGATATAGGTTTTTCAGGCGTTTCTAACCAACTAGGTTCTATGAGTGCTGCATTTTCCTGCGGGCTTGATCGTGTTTCAGATAACATTAAAGGTATGTCAAAAGAAATTTGCGACAGATTGGATGCAATAAATGATATTGTGAACAACCCTCTTCTAACTCAATCACGAGAATTATTTCGCCGAGCCGCAGCTAATTATGGAAAAAGCTTCTTTGAAGAAGCATTGGAAGATATAAATTCTGCTGTTGAAAAATACAAAACAGATTATATCTCATGGTTTTTAAAAGGGAAGATACTAGCCTTTGGTGCAGGCGAATTCAGTAATGTTATTAATCTTGAAGAAGCTATTAATGCTTTTACTCAAGCAGCAAAATATAATAGCCCTAATATAACAGAATCAACAGATGCCCGTCTTTTGTCAGCAGAGGTGTATTTCTATTTGGGAACAGCACAATATTCACAATCAAATGAGTTAATTCGAACTAATAAAAAAGTGGAAGCAAGAGAAATGCTTGATAAGGCGTTAAAGTCGTTTGAACAATCGTTTAATTATTCTGATAAAATGCATGAGTCTCTATTCAATAGCGCCCGTTGCAAGGTTTTGCAAGGTCAAAAAATGGCTGCTATTGATGATTTGGAAAAACTGGTTTTGTTAGATCGGAATTATTGTATAAAAGTTTTTAACGATGATGACTTTTCTAATATTTCGGAAGAAATTTATGCTCTTATAAATAAATTAAAGCATAAACTTTTTATAGATGAAGCAGAAACAAATTATAAAAAAATTATCCATTATAAAACATTATATAAATCTGAAAATATTTTTTATAAAACAAATATTCCATCTAGTTTTTCAGAGAAATTACCTTATTTTGACATGTTAGACTATAATTTAATATTTATTGAAATAATTGAAATGATCGAAAATACAGACTATTTTCAATTGATTTTGGAAAAAAATAATGCTAAAAAAGCAAGCGATTACTATATTCTTGCTGAAAAATTTCGTAAAATACAAGGTTATTCTAATTCTGATAAATTTGTTATTGAGTGTGTTAAACAGTTCAATGAATTATCAGAACTTGAAAATAAAAAGAATTGAATTCTATATTATTTTTAAAGCGCAATCTTTAGCTTTATGAACATGTCTGAAATGTATGTAATGTCGATAACAGAAGAATATAAATAATATGAAATAATCAACATTTACTAAGGAGAAAACAATGCCAGAAACACTACAAAACAACAACGATAAACCAACACCGGCAGAAGGAGCATTATCACAAGATGAAATAGACGAACTCCTAGAAGCGATCGACAGTTCTGTACTTAAATATGTTCCCGAAGAACATAAAACAGCAGAATTTTGGCTAGAGGCAGTAAAAAAAGACGGGGCTAATTTAGGAAATGTTCCAGAAAAATACAGAACAGCAAAAATGTATTTTGAGGCTATAAAGAGTGACGGCAATGCATTAGCATATGTGCCTGAAGAATTCAAAACAGCCGAATTTTGTCTTTTGGCAATGAAGTCTAACGGTTGCGGATTAAAATATGTTCCCAAAAAACATATAACAATGGAACTGTGCCTTGAAGCTGTAAAGTCTAAATACAGTGGACTTATATATGTACCCGAAGAATTTAAAACAACAGAATTATATCTTGAGGCAGTGAAAGCTAATGGGTATGAATTAAAACACATACCCATTAAACATATAACTTATGAAATATGTCTGGAAGCTGTAAAGTCTAACGGTTTTGGACTTAAATTTGTTCCTGAAGAATATAAAACTGCAGAAATATGCCTTGAGGCTGTAAAGGGTAGAGGTGATGCGCTTAAATTTGTTCCAGAAAAACTAAAAACAGCAGAACTGTGCCTTAAAGCAGTGAAACACTGAGATATAATATTGCGAGCAAAAACCGCCTCTGTAAAATACTCCTAACCCTAATTCCTCCGCGTTCTCCGCGTCTCCGCGAGAATCTCTCCTCAAATCATTCTTGCAACCAATATACGACTACTTCACCGCTCCCGGCGCTCCCGGGAAATCTCTTGTTGCTCCCCGAAAGTCTGTTGTTGGGAAAAAATACTCCGTAGTTATCACTATATTTTTTAAACCGTCAACAGGCGCAAAGGTAGTTGTGTTAAACGGCAATCCGGTAATACCTAAAACAGAAAACGTTCTGTCAGGATAAATTATATTTGCTAACCAGCCGCTTTGAGCGCTTCCGGTTCCAATTGCCGCATCAGCTACATTAAAACCTCCTGATTCAACAGTAGCGGTAGAAGCGTTATAAATTATCGGATAACCGCTCGTGATGCCGCCGCTTACCGAGTTTCCATAAAAAAGGTTGCCTGTAATACCAAGAAATCCGGTTCCTGCATTATAGATTGCGCCGCCAGAGGATGACGTAGTACCGCTTGCACTGTTCATATAAAATGTACAACCTGCTACGATTAAAATTCCGCTTCCGTTATAAATCGCCCCGCCATAGCCAGCACCAAAAGAAGAGTTGGTAGCTCGGTTATCGTTAAAGATGCAGGATTCAAGTCTTAGTGTACCTGCATTTTTTCGGATAGCGCCGCCTGTTTCCGCCCTTCCGCCTTTAAAGTGTACTCCGCTAATTCTAACAACGCCGTATTGGGAATTTATATACAACAGTTGAGAGGTTGCATTTGACGTTGTCCAAAGCGGACTGCGTGTTATTGTTACGCCGTTTCCTATGATAGTTACCGCTTCAGTTATTTGAGGCAAAGCGCTTGATAAAGTGATTGTTGATATAAAAGGACTTATAGTTATTATATCCCCATACTGTAAATTGTTTAAAGCATAACGCAGTGTTCCCAATGTATTTGAATCGGAATTGCTAATAACGGTTACCCGACGAACATTAACGGCTATTATTAATGTATGTTCAGTCAGATTCAACGTAAGCGGATTTTCTGTATATGTTTCGTTATTTTCCATCAACCAGTGAGAAAATTCATAGCCGGTATTTGTTCCTGCCGCAATAGTAATACTTCCGGAATAGAGTCCATTTTCATCCGGCTCGCCATCTATAACATACGGACTGCCGGCAGCCGGGTTAGGAAGCAATATATCTAAAACATAACCTCCGCTAACAGCTTCCTGCACAGCTCCTGCGGCAGCTCCGTTAGTAATTAAATTGCCGTAGAAGTCTTTTTCCGGATAATCAATAGGCAATACGCTGATTGCGTTTACCGCGCTGCTGTCGCTTAATAGCTTGAAATTTAACGGAGCTACCGCGCGTTTATTGATGTTTTTATCTCCCGTTGCCTCAGTCCAGCCGCTTTGATTGTCTCCGGTTCCCAATTCATAATCAACAAGATTGTAACCGCCGGATGTAATGCTGCCGAATGCTCTGTGGACTACAGGGCTGCGAGTAATAGAAAAATTCTTGTAGAAAAGATTTCCTGTCATGGTAAGCTCAAAGCCATTATTATAAATCGCTCCGCCAATGTAAGCGGCGTTTTCATAAAAAGTACATCCATTCACTGTTAAAGTTCCGGTATTATAAATCGCGCCGCCCCATGACGCATTGGAAGTTGCCTGATTATCGCTGAATATACATGATTCAAGAATAAGATTGCCGTTATTTCTAATTCCCCCGCTATAATCATTCGCTCTGCCTCCCTTAAAATGCATTCTATTAATTTTAATTGCAGCAGTAGAGGAATTTATATATAACAGCTGGGAAGTACCTGAATATGCCCATGTTGGACTTCTTGTTAATGTTACACCGTTTCCTTCGATATTTATACTTCTGGTAATTTGCGGTAAAGTGCTTGTAAGCGTTATGGTATTGTTTGGCGCTTGCAGTTCGAAGCGTATAGTGTCTCCGTCTCGCGCGTTAGTCAGAGCATGACGCAGCGTTCCCGCTGTTGTCGCGCTGCCTGTAACGTCGCTTGAACTAGTAACAATGAACGTTCTTTCAAAAACCGCTTGAATAGATGCATTAGCGGCAAGTGTAAATTCAAAAGGGTTTTCGGTTTCTATAATTTCATTTATCACCCAATGAGAAAACTCATAATTATTATTTGCGTTTGCGGTAATGGTAATATCTCCTGAATAAAGCCCGTTTTCATCTTTGCTGCCGCTTGATACAACCGCTTCGCCCGCTAATGTATTATTCACAGTTATGTTAATCAAATAACCGCCGGTTAATATATCCTGCACTGCTCCCGAAGCAGCTCCGGCATTGACAGGAAAGCCATAAAAATCTTCGGTTGGATAATTTTCCGGCAGCGCCGTAATAATATTTAAAACGCCGCTGTCAGGAAACAGTCTGAAAGTACTTGTTGAGAACGATAAGGTATTAACAACTTTGTCAGTAGAATGCGCTGTCCATCCTGCCTGGATTGATAATGTTCCAAGCGCTATATCAGAAACATTGTAACCGCCGGATGTTACGGTTCCGGTTGATCTGTATACTACGCGGCCACTATTGGCATTATTATTATAAAACAAATTTCCAGTCAAATTTAGTGTACCTGTAGTAGTATAAATCGCGCCGCCACTGCCAGTAGCTCTGTTGTCGTAAAAAGTACAGCCTTTCACTGTTAAAGTTCCTGAGTTATAAATCGCGCCGCCATAAGACAGAAAACCGTCAGTTCTATTATCATTAAAAATACAAGATTCGACAATTAGAGTCGCGCCGTTTCTGATTGCCGCGCCATAATCAGACGCTTTGCCGCCTTTAAAATGAATTCGGCTTAAAGATACCTTATAACTGCCGGTATCGAGCGAAAGCAATTGAGAAGAAGTGCTTGTTGTTGTCCATGACGGGTTCCGTGTTAAGATTACGCCGTTTCCCATGATTGTAAGGTTTTTATTAATATTTATTGAATCGGATAATAAAATAGTTTTTACATCGCCGTTAATATATATCACGCTATTTGCCGGAGCCTGAGCAATTACCTGCCTTAAACTGCCGGCTCCGTTATCCGCTCCGTTTGTTACTTCGAATATCAACTCGCCGGTTTGCGGAAATACCGCTTTAATAACACCGGAATCCTCATCATTTGAAGCTTGCGCGCCTGCGATTGTAAACGCATCTTCTTCCACGCCCGCAAATTTAAACCATCTTTTTGCCGTAAGAGTAATTGTCGCCGTGTACTCCGTAAAAGCCGCAAATTCCCCTGTTACCTGAGGTGACCAGCTTACGGTACCAGTGTACTGTTCTGTTTCGGTAATCGAGACAACAGGAGTTAAACCCGCAACCGGAGCCGCCACGCCCAGTATCTCAAAAATACTGACTGTTTCTTCAGGGCATTCACAAGGATATTCTTCGCAAATATCACAGACAACCGTCACCGTAAAAGCATCATTTTTTCCCTGGTAGGTTACTGTAACTGTTTGCTGTCCTTCGTTATTTTTATCGTAGCCGCTTAAATCATAGTCGGTAATTTCCTCAGTTGAACCATCGTCATATCCGGCGGTTACTGTTATTGTAGAACGATCGATATCTTCGCCAATGACGTATTTTGTTTTTGTTGCGGTTACGCTGATACTTGCCAGTGTTTTTTCTGCGGTATAATTGTCTTCTTTGCAGGCTGCTGTTGAAAAGCCGATTATTGACACAATGGCAATAAATCCCAGTAATCTTAACATTGTTTTCATCTGAAACTCCCCTTGGCTGTCAGCAGCCTGGCTATTTTACGGACAATGATTTTCAAAATACGATGAAGGCAATATATAACCCCATGCACAACGTAAGTACAACAAATTTGAGCAAAATAAGACTTTTTTTTAGACGCTGGGCGCGCTGTACGAGCCTAAAAAGCCCGGATGGCACGAACATTGGTTGGAACATTCTTGTGAGCGCCGCCATAAGACTCAGCGCCATATAAGAAACTTCGATCCCACGCGAAATTACCGGCAGCCTGTGATGAAGACCAGAAGTAGCCGGTAGTCAAACCAAAATATGATTTTTGTTTATAAAATTCATTCAATTCATCCTTGCTGGGGAGGAACCAGTCGTCTTTGGAATCTGTATTGTAATTATCACAAGCCAATGCTGCGTAAATAAATGTGTTTGCCGGGTGTGCCGCTTTTTCCGCTGCAATTATCAGCGCAGTGTTGTTTCTGCCAGAGCCTATTGTTATCAAAGTGCCTGCTACATTGGGATACGGCGAACCGTCTTGTGTTGACCATCTCATCATTGTTTGTGTTCCGGTTCCGCCAACTGCATTTTCAGGAGCGGCTTCAAGGTAGTGGGCGGTGTATGTTTCAAATGCGCTTGTAGTGCTTGTAACTTCAAAACCAAGCGGTCTTTCTTCCTCTCCGTCTGCAATATAAAAGATTATCCCGCCGCCGGGTCCTGTGTCGCCGATTTGAGCGGCTCGTGTTTCTCCGATTTCAGAGCATCTGGTACAAACTTCCACAGAAGTTGCCGGATATTCAGTGCAGCTAACAATCCCGTTAAAATCATGTCCGAGATCGCAAGGATCGTTGTCGTCGTCGTCACAAGCTGTAAATCCAATTGCTATTATTAGCGCAATAGCTGCTATCTTAATAATATTTTTCATAGAGCTTCCCTCACTTCAATTTAAATTTCCTATAGCATACAGCGGATATGTTTCGATATCTCCGGAGTAACCGAAATTTTCAAGAGATGTTCTAACACCTCTTTTAATATTTTTTTCATTCATAAATAGCCTAAGGCTTTGCATACTGCCCTGTGTTCCGGATTTTACTTCTATTGGAATAATATTTGAACCTTTCTGAATAAGAAAATCAACCTGGGCACTGCCTTTAGAAGTATCAGGGTTTGCTGAGCGCTGCCAGCAAAACAACTCGAGCTGTTTATAACAGGAAGCAGCTTTTAATAATTCCAAGCCGACAAATATTTCCGCAAGCGCTCCTTTATTAACCGCAAAAAAATCATTTGCCGGCAGTATTTCTGCACGAAGACCAAGAGTCTGTAAAAAGATGCCTGTATCACAGGGAATTATACGCTTGAATTTATTATTTCTTTCCGCACCAAGCGGAATACCATTCGCGGCAGTATGAGTAACAGGATGAACCAATCCAGCCATAATTAAAAGATCCAGCGCTTGCCTAATTGCCAAGGCAGAGCTTCCAGGAGAAGCGCGTTCATATACAAATTTCCCTTCGGTCTGATGCATGACCGATTCAAAAATTTCGTTTAAAAGCAAAAGAGGCGTCTTTTTTCGGTATTTTGCAAAATCTGTTTTTAATACTGTAATAATGTCATTCAAAACATATTCACCGTTAAGCAAATCTTCTTTTTGAACATATTGAGAGACAGCTTCCGGCATTCCGCCGATTATTAAAAAAGTTTTAAACTTGTTAAGAAGAAGCTGATGAATGGGTTCAGAAAGCGGTTCATTTGGAGATGCTGCCTTAATTGCTTCAACAAGCATTTCGTCATTCATAGCGATTAAAAATTCATTAAACGAAAAAGGAAACATAAAAAGAGAGCGAATTCGCCCCACGCCGAACGAAGGTATTTCCTCAAGTGCGAATTCCAGCAGCGAACCGGCAGCAATCACATGAAGCTCTGTATACTTTTCATAAAAATACCGAAGTTTAGATATTGCCGGCGGACAGCTTTGTACCTCATCGAAGAAAAGCAATGTTTCTCCCGGAATTATTGGTGTTTTATACAGAAGTGCTAACTGTTCACATATTTTTTGAGGAGAAAGTGAGGTGTCAAATAAAGCGGCGGCTTCCTTGTTTTCTTCAAAGTTTATCTCTATAAAATGTTTAAATTGCCGCCCCAAATGCCTAACCGCTGAGGACTTTCCAATCTGCCTTGCACCCCGCAAAAGCAAAGGTTTTCTGACAGGTTCCCTGCTCCATTCAAGAAGAGTTTTATCAACATTTCTCTTAAAATACTGATGTTCCATATTTCTCTCCTTGCAACGAAGTTTCTAGAATTCAAAATAGCATATTTTTCAAGAAAATTCAACCCAAAAAACGGCTGAATTTCAAGAAAATTCGGGGCAAAAAAAGCAGGTTTTTCAAGAAAATTCAACCCAAAAAATGACTGAATTTCAAGAAAATTCGGGGCAAAAAAAGTGACCGGCATCTGCTTTCCGAGTTGCAACCAGAAAATCCATATTGTATAGTAAAAAAATGAACGGCACATATAACGAAGCAGCTATCCCTTCACGCCCGCCCAATTGCCTGAAGTGCGTTCATTTTAAAATTTCATGGGATCCCAATTATCCTCCGCGTGTTTGTGAATTGTTTTCCATAATGTGTGTTCATCTTCCTTCGCACGAAGTTTTCCGCGCCACAGGCGCAAATTGCCCGTCGTTTAAGCAGAAAGACGGAGTGAAATAGCAACGTTGATTCATGGGACATCCGCCCCACGTCACTCTCCCATGCAGGTGCCTACGGCTTTTGCTGTGTCAATCATAAAGTGATCTGCGGGTACATTTTTAACTTTACCTTCAGGTACGCTTAAATCTACAGAGCCAATTTCGTTTCCAAGAAGAGCGACCATGCGGCCGTATTTGTCGGCTGCAAGAAGATCTGCCGCTGCGGTGCCAAGGCTAGTGGCAAGGACACGGTCAGATGCGCTGGGAATGCCGCCGCGCTGCACATAACCTAAAACTGTGGCGCGGGTTTCCATTCCGGTTTTTTCTTCGATTTCGCGGGCAATGCGGTAACCTGTGGAAGGACCGTTATCGCTGCGGTATTTTTTTCGTTCTTTTTTTTCCATTGATGCTTCTTCGATTGACATTGCGCCTTCTGCGACAACAACAATCGAAAATGTTTTTCCGGATTTTGCGCGTTTTTCCAGATGGCGGGCAATGGCTTTTAGATCATAGGGAATTTCCGGAATTAGAATAACATCGCCGCCGCCTGCAACCCCTGCATACAAGGCAAGCCAGCCGGCTTTGTTGCCCATAAGTTCGATCACGATAATGCGGCTGTGGCTTTGCGCTGTTGAGTGAAGACGATCGATTGCTTCTGTGCCGATAGCAAGAGCGGAATGAAAACCAAATGTTCTGTCTGTGCCGGCAATATCATTATCAATTGTTTTGGGTAGCCCTATTACATTGAGTCCTTCGCGGGAAAGCTTGCAGCCTGTGGTATTGGTTCCGTTTCCTCCAAGCACAACAAGGCAATCAAGACCGAGCCTGGAATATGTTTCTTTAATGGCAGAAACTTTGGTGCTTGCCAATTCATCTTTATCGACAGGCGCAAAAGGTTTTTCCCTGCTGGAGCCAAGTATGGTTCCGCCGCGTGTTAAAATACCGGAAAAATCTTCGGGATGCAGTATTTTTGTGTCTTCGTTAATAAGACCCCTAAAACCATTGGCAATACCGATAATTTCCATGCCATAACGATCATGAGCAGCGCGGCACACTCCGCGAATAGCGGCGTTCAAACCGGGACAGTCGCCGCCCGCCGTAAGGATACCGAAGCGTTTTGTAACACTGTGAATAGCCATAATTATGTTATATCAAAAAACATGGGGGGATTCAAGAGAGATTTTAGCCTCGTTCCAGAATGATTCCATAATATCCAGATTTTCCTGTTTCATCTCCTGTCCGGTTTCTTTCATCTTTTTTTCTACATGTTTAAAGCGCTCTATAAATTTGCTGTTGGTTCGATTAAGAGCAACCGAAGGATCGATTTTTAAAAACCGGCAAAGATTAATCACAGAAAAAAGCAAATCCCCAAGCTCTTCTTCCAATTGGTTCCTGTTGCCGCCGGGTACACCATTTATAGCGTGCTCTTCGCGGACTTCTTCCAGTTCTTCGGCAATTTTTTCAATTACGCCGTTTACATCCTGCCAGTCAAAACCGGCTTTTGCGGCTTTTTTTTGCAGCGCATAGGAACGATCCATCGGCGGAATGCCGGAACTAACTTCATCTAAAATTGAGTCCTTTGGCTTGCGCCCTTCCTGCACTTTAATTGCCGCCCAATTATCAAGAATTTCAGAAGTATCCTTTACTTTTACATCACCAAAAACATGGGGATGCCGGCGAATTAGCTTTTCATTAATCCCCGTTAAAACATCGGCGACAGAAAACTTGCTCTCCTGTTCAAACATGTAGCCGAGCATGGTTGCAAGAAGAAATATATCTCCCAGCTCTTCTGCGATATGCGCGGTATCGTTATTGTCGATTGCTTCAAGACACTCGTAGGTTTCTTCTACCAATGCGCCTCTTAGAGTAGACGGAGTTTGCTCCCTGTCCCATTTGCAGCCTTCGGGACTGCGCAGTTTTGCTATGGTGTCGTATAGTGCCTGAAATGTCTCGCTTGTTTTCATTTAATTTCCTTTTTTTCTCGCAGAGACGCAGAGGCGCAGAGATCGCAGAGTTGTAGTTTGAAGTTTCATTTTTTATACCTCTATATTTTCTTTATTCTCAGGTGTTTTATTTATTGAGATTTTTTTCTTTTTCCATTCGTCCAGCATTGTTTCGGGGTCGGTTGTGAATAATTGATTTAGCAGTCCTGCGCCGGCGTCGAATACCGGGATTAGCTGTTCCTGTTCTGTTTTGGAAAAATCTGTGAGTACCCAGTCGATGATGCCAAGGCAAGCTTTGCTTGCCACGCCGCTTCCTGCGGGACCTCCTTCGCCGGGCAGCCGTGCGTCCGGGCGGCCTATACCGATCCGTATCCGCCAAAAGTCCGCATTGCCGAAACATTTGTTCATTGAGCGAAGCCCGTTGTGCCCGCCAAGACCGCCGGAAAATTTAAGGGAAATTGTCCCAAGAGGCAGTTCCAGCTCATCATGGACTACGATTATTTCCTCTGTTTTAATTTTATAAAACGAAGAAACAGCATGAACTGCCTCTCCTGAAAGGTTCATGTATGTTTCCGGCATGATAAAGTGATTCCCGTTAAAAGAAGCATAAAGCCCCTTGAATTTTTTCTGCCATGAGAGGGACGGGTAGAAAGGGAGCGAATAAGAGAGCATCCGCCCTGCATTGTGTCTGTTTCGGGCATAACCTGTTCCGGGGTTGCCGAAAAAAGCGGCAAGTTTTATCATAATTAAATCTTACAGGAAATATTGACCTGAAACAAGTAAAGAGCTATAATGCAAAAAAACCTTAAAAGGCGGAATAAATGTCGGGAAATCTGGATGTTAATACGGTATTGGTATTTGTATTGGTCATTATTGTTTTGGCGGTAGCTTTTGCAATTATTGGATTGATAAGAGGCTGGTTTAAAGGCATAAAAAGAGCTGTTAAAGGGACAGGCAAGGGCATAAGCTCATTTTTTAAAAAAATAGATGACAAAATCAAAAAGGCAAAAGAAGAAAAAATCAGAAAAACAATTGAAGAATACATACAAGAAATAAAAGAAAATGAAGAATTAATTTTAAATATAGAAAAAAGATTAAAAGAACTGCAAAAGATATTTAGAGAATTACAGGAAAAAGAAAAAGAAAGCGAAGATTTGTTAAATGATTTAATAGACAAAGAAGTACAAATTAAAAATCTGGAAAGCAAAAAGACTAATTTTTTTACCAGATTATTCAGTAATTTGAATAAATTAAAAAAGCAGCGCGAAAAACAAGAGCAAAAACTGAATGAAACCAATGACTTTATAAAAAAACAAAAAATTGTTATCAGAGAATCAATAGAAGAACTATTAAAGTCAGTTTAAAAAAATAGTCCGCAGTACCCTGCGGACTATAAAAACATTTATTCCAAATCCCTGAACTGAATGCCTCGTCCGTTTGTAGCAAGATATACTCTGCCGTAAACTCTCGGGCAGCCGGTTATCGCTGTATCCGCCGCTCCAAATTGTTTTGTATCATCATTGATGCGGATCCAGTTCTGTCCCTTGTCGTCGCTGCGGTAAATACCCCATTGGCCGCGAAGTTTTGCGTTTGTGTACAGCGCCTGATAGTCCGCGCCGGGCGCTGCCCTGCCAAGGCCGATAATCGGTATTGTGTCAAAGCCTTCGAACTTTGCCCATGTTCTGCCGCCGTCCATTGAGTGGTAAAGACCGGCATCACCCGCGGCAAACCACAGATGACCTTCCTCGCCTACAACAGCTTTTAAATTTGATTTTGTTACATTCCCTGTGATAAAGGAATTATTCATTACCTGAAAAGATCTGCCCGCATTGGTGCTTGCATATATTACACCGTCTGAATAGGCATAAAATCTGGAAGCGTTTACACGATCAGATACAACTTTTGCGGAGCCGGGAATTCCTGTACAAACATTCCATGTTCTTCCTTCGTTGTCTGTCCAGTGAGGAGGCATATTTCCAGCCGCCCAGATAATTATTCTTGCATCTGCGGATACTGCAGCAAGGCCGCTCCAGCCGCCTTGCGCGCCTTCAAGAAATCTTACCGCAGGTTTCCAGCTTCTTCCGTAATCGGAACTGATTCCCATTTTGCTCAGGTGTTCATCGCCGTGTCCGTCTCCGCCCAGGCGTACAACATAATTCGGTCTTGCAGCCGCATAATCAATCGAATTTACTCCGTCAATTTTTGGATTAACAATCATATTCGGAGCGCGGTTTAAATTTGTGTGGACAAATCCGCCGATATCACCCATACCGCTGTAAAGAAGAGGTCCTGATGTTGGAGCCACAAGATCAAGGATAGCGCATTCTTCGATGCCTTCTGCCATTACTTCGATTTTTATCCGCCGGTTTCTGTCCCATTCTGTGAGGTTGCTGCTTCCGTAAATGGTTGCGCCTGTTCCGTACATCATCCTGTCTGAATTAAAAGGATCTATTACGATGGTTTGTATACACCAGCCGAGTTTGGGATTTTGTTCGGGCAGTTCTTTCTGCTCGCCCCAGTCCAGCCAGGGAGCCATATCAATGTCCATTGTGTATTTGTTGACGCGATCAGGCCATCCATCAAGATACCAGATTGCATCCCAGTTTCTTCCGCCGTCTGTTGAACGGTAGATGTATTCATCCGGCCACCATTCGTTAAGGGTAACTGCAATCAATACATTGGGATTCTGCCAGTCAACCGCGACACTGCCTACTCCGCGATCTGTAGTTCTGTAGGCAGGATCATAGTCATGCTTGGGCAGGCTGATGTCTGTCCAGGTTCTGGTTGCAAAAGTATATTTCCAGATTCCTCCGCCCTGATAACTTGAACTGTAAGGACCAAAGCCGTGGTTCCATGCTGTTACCAGCGAGCCGTCCGGAGAATAAACAGCTCTTATGGGATAATAATTATCGCAGGGACAATTTTCTACAAGATGACCGTGCTCTCTTTCATATCTGGCACCCTGATGCCTGTTCCGTATCGGCTGCCCTTCCAGCGGTCTCCATGTCGCGCCGCCGTTTGTTGATTCGTAAATAGTAAAGTCTGTATCGGCAACGCCTACATAAATATTTTGAGATCCGCTTCCGGGAGTTCCGGAAGCAGGATCAAAAATCACCCACATTATTCCATGGAAGTGTTTAAAATTCTGATCTACATAAAAAGTAAAATCGTAATCGTAAACATTGCCCTTTGTCGGGAACGATCTTACCTCTTCCCATGTGTGGCCGTAATCGCGGCTGCGCCACAAACCGTTGCCGTAAGAACCATAGTAAACAACCCTGTTGTTGTTGGGATCGATAGCAAGCCTCTCCCCTGCGCCGCGTCCCGGCATATTACCGCCCATTTTAAAGGGCATATCAATTCTGGTAAATGTATCGCCGTAATCTTCTGAAACAAGCATCTGCGACGGAGTTCCGTCCCAATCATTTGTGTATGTTCCGGAAGCAATAACAAGACGATTCGGTTCAACCGGATCTGTCGCGATACTGGAAATTCCCAGCCGCCCGTAATCTTCCACTCCGGCAAAGTCGGTTAACGGTATCCACGATTCGTTTTCGGGATTCCACCGGTATGCGCCGCCCATGTCTGTGCGCACATAAGCTAAATCTTTTTGTGCAGTGCTGTAAATAATTCCGGGGATCATTCCGCCGCCGACAATTTTTACATTCTTCCAGCCTTTCTGAGTGTACTGCGGAAGATCACGGTCGGGTCTTTTCCCCGAACCTAAAGTCGCGCAGGATACAACAATCGCTGTTATAAGAATTGCAGCCAGAATAACATAAAAATAATTTTTGTACTTTCGCATTTATTCCTCCTAATATTAAATTCTAATTATATCACACCTTGATGGATACGCAAGTTATATTGTTCTTCTCCACAGGGGGATACTTAAAAAGCCGTGGTTTTCTGTTTTCCAGCATCCGCCTTTTGCTGTTTCTCCTGTAATTACCTGTGTCCATTCGCCTTCGGGCAGATAATAGGTAACATCGCCGTCTTCGCTGAACACAGGAGCAACAAGCAGATCACTGCCAAGCATATACTGCCGGTCAAGATATGCGCACGCGGGGTCATCGGGAAATTCAAGAAACATCGCGCGCAATACCGGCGTGCCTTTTTCGCAGGCTTCCTTTGAAGCTTTTAACAAAAACGGCATCAGGCTTTTTTTCAGCTCTGTAAAAAAACGGCAGACGTCCAAGGCAGTCTCTGACTGACATGATTCCTCGTCTACGCTCCATGGGACACGATAGGATGTGCTTCCATGCAAACGTGAATGAGACGAGAGTAAACCAAATGCAAGCCAGCGTTTGAACAATGAGGCATTGGGTGTTCCTTCAAATCCGCCGATGTCATGACTCCAAAAGCCAAAACCGCAAAGACCCAGTGACAAACCGCCGCGCAAAGTTTCTGCCATTGCTTCGAAAGTGGATTCGCAGTCTCCGCCCCAGTGAAGCGGAAAACGCTGCGCTCCTGCGGTCGCAGAACGCGCGAACAATACAGCCTCGCCATTCTTTTTTTCCAGCAGTTCAAAAACAGCTTTGTTGTACAGATACGAATAATAATTATGATGACGATGAGGATCGCCGCCGTCAAAGTACACCACATCCTCAGGAATTTTTTCGCCAAAATCTGTTTTAAAACAATCAACTCCCATGTCCGTCAATTTTCCAAGTTCTCCCAGATACCACTTAACAGCTGACGGATTTGAAAAATCTACGATAGCCATTCCTGCCTGCCATTGATCTGTCTGATAAACAGAACCATCTTTACGCTTTAAAAAGTATCCGCCTTTTTTTCCTTCCATAAAAAGATGTGAACGCTGGGCAATATACGGATTTATCCATACGCAGATTTTTATACCCTTTGCTTTTATCCGTGACAGCATTCCTTTTGGATCCGGGAAGGTTTCCCTGTCCCATGTAAAATCGCACCAGTTAAAACCTTTCATCCAGAAACAGTCAAAGTGAAAAACAGAAAGCGGAATTTTTCTTTCTTCCATTCCGTTTATAAAACTCATTACGGTTTTTTCATCGTATGAAGTAGTAAATGAAGTTGACAGCCACAAACCGAAACTCCATTCCGGCGGCATGGCGGGTTTTCCGGTGAGCGCAGTGTAGCGTTCCAGAATAGCTTTGGGCTGCGGTCCGTAAATTATAAAGTATTCCAGGATTTCTCCTTTTACGCAGAATTGAACACGAGCGGTTTTTTCGCTGCCGATTTCCAGAGAAACATTTCCCGGGTCGTTTATAAAAACGCCGTATCCTTTGTTGGTTAAATAAAATGGAATGTTTTTATAAGCCTGTTCGCTTGCAGAGCCTCCGTCTGCATTCCAGATATCGATACTTTGTCCGTTTTTTACAAATGCGCCGAAGCGTTCTCCAAGACCATACACAAGTTCTCCGACAGAAAGCGAAAGCTCGTCTTTTATAAAAGCTCCTTTTTCACGATCTATCATGTAGCCTGTAGATCTATTCAAATTTTTTGTAAGCACGCTTGTGCCTGCGCAAAAACAATTATTCCAGCCGCTGCCAACATCAACACAGACCGACAGATCTCCGCTTTTAAGCTCTGCGTTTTTTTCTGACATATTTATTACTGATTTACATTCTTCTTCAAAAAGTTCAAAGTGCGGTCCCCTGTCTTCGCTGCCTTCAAAATGGGAAACCCTCACCCTTATGACATTTTTCATGGGGCTGGAATACCTGATTGTAAGAAGCTGGGCATTTAAAGTATCGCCCCTGTGCCGTATCGGCCTTTCCGGCGCATACACTACAAGCTCTTTTCCCTGCTGCTGCGGCTCAATTGCACAGGCTGCAAAATGAGGCTCTATTCCTTCTTTAATCATCCAATAGCCGTTTGTAAATTTCATTTTTTACTCCTAGCGTATTATACATTATCAATAACAAAAAACATATGTTATAGTTAGATTAATGACTAAATTGATTTTTAATACACCGGCTGCCCAGTGGGAAGAAGCCCTGCCTCTGGGAAACGGAAGATTGGGAGCCATGATTTACGGCTCGCCGGATCGGGAAAGGATTCAGCTTAACGAAGATTCAATCTGGTCTGGCGGTTTCCGCGACAGGAATAATCCGGCAGCAAAAGAATCACTTGCGGAAGTCAGGCGATTGCTGAACGAAGGACGCGCTGATGAAGCGGAAGAAATTTGCCTTGAAAGTTTCAGCGGTATTCCGCCGGCACAGCGGGTGTATCAGACTGCGGGCGAACTTTTAATCAGTTTTTCACCGGCAGGAGGGTTCGGGCATCCCTGGTCGGGAACAAGAGGCGGCGCACTTTTAAAAGATGTCAGCAATTACGAGAGGTCTTTGGATATTTCCCGGGCTCTGCATACGCTTTCATTTGAATACGATAATACTGTGTTTAAACGTGAATGTTTTATTTCCGCTGCGGCAGGATTACTGGTTCTTCGCTTTACAGCCGAAAACAAAGACGGCAAACCGTCACCGCCTTTCCAGCGGGGGAAAATTTCTTTTCGCGCAAGTTTGGATCGCGGTGTATTTTATGATCGCAAGGGAAATATCGATGATGCAGCTTTTCTTTGCCGCGACGAAAACATTCCTTTCTGCGCAATGATGAAGGTTATACAAAAAGGAGGCAGCCAAAGAAGCCGCGGCGGATTTATTACCGTTGCCAATGCGGATGAGGCTTTGCTCTTTTTGGATATTCAGACCGGATGGATTGGAGAAGAGCTCTCGCGGAAACGCGGAGACGCAGAGGACGCGGAGGGAAGAGTAAGAGAAGTGTATAAGATTCAGGAGGTTTGTCTTGAGAAGATTAACCGGCAGATTGGGCGGGGGTGGGACGAGCTTTTGCAGGAGCATGTTGGGGAGTATAGGTCGTGGTATGACCGTGTGGAATTAAAGATTGATGGCGCGGATGATACAGTAAAATATTTTAACTTTTGCCGCTACCTTTTAATTTCATGCAGCAGACCGGGTACTCATCCTGCAAATCTTCAGGGGTTATGGAATCCGCACATGGATCCGCCGTGGGGCTGCGATTACACGATCAATATAAATACGCAGATGAACTATTGGGCGGCATGTATGTGTAATCTTGCGGAAACCGAAGAGCCGCTTTTTGATCTCCTTGAACGTATGTACCCCAACGGAAAACAAACAGCGCATTCTATGTACGGCTGCCGCGGTTTTACCGCTCACCATAACACCGATATTTGGGGAGACACTGCTCCCAGAGATTATTGGATTCCCGCATCTTACTGGGTTCTAGGCGCGGCATGGCTTTCGCTGCATATCTGGGAACACTACGAGTACACTCTGGATAAAGATTTTCTAAAAAAATATTTTTACCTTTTAAAAGATGCCTGCCTCTTCTTTGTTGATTTCCTGTCACCGGGAAAAGACTCCTTTCTTGTTGTATCTCCATCTGTATCGCCGGAGAATAGTTATCGTTTAAACGAGACTGACTGTGCGAGTTTATGCGCGGGCTGCGAGATGGATAATCAGATTTTGCGTAAACTTTTTTCTGTTGTGATTTGTGTTTTGGAAGAGTTCTCGCGGAGACGCGGAGGCGCAGAGGACGCAGAGGAAGAGGGGGAAAAGGGAAGAGGGAAGAGGGGGGAAGAGGTTGCAGACCTAAAAAATTTGTTGGGGCGGATTGCTGAGGCTAGGGTTCATGGTAATGGGGGGATTTGCGAGTGGAATGAGGAGTTTGAGGAGGCGGAACCGGGGCATCGGCATTTTTCGCATTTGTGGGGGCTTTTTCCCGGAGACGCAATCTCTTGCGAAACGCCGGAACTTGCTGCGGCTGCCAGAAAAAGTATCGAGCACCGGCTTGCCGCAGACGGCGGGCACACAGGATGGAGCCGCGCATGGCTTATTAATTTTTTTGCCCGTCTTGGGGACGGGGAAGCCGCTTTGGAAAATCTTAATTTGCTGTTTAAAGATTTCACCCTGCCAAATCTTTTTAACAACGGTCCGCCCTTCCAGATAGACGGCAACTTCGGCGCGCTTGCAGGAATTACCCAAATGCTGGTGCAAAGCCGCCTCCGTGATGGTTTGCAGGCAGAACTTAAGCTGCTCCCTGCCCTGCCGCAGGAATGGCAATCCGGCAGTTTAAAAGGAATTCGCATAAAGGGAAATCTTGAACTGGACATAGAGTGGCGAGGCGGAAAAATAACTTCCTATAATGTGAGAAACAAAGGAACGGAAGAAGTTTCCGTTATAGTTATTTAGAATTCTAATCTATTCTCCTTGCGTCTCCCCAGGCTCCATGCATGCGAATAGTGCCTTTCAATCCGCGTTCAAAAAGATTTTTATCGTAAGTAATATACCACGGAGAATAACTGTCCGGGCTGTGCTGAGTAGGATGATTGTCATAATTGTTATCGTACCATGTGGCATCGATATATAAGGTTCTTCCGTTAGATAAAATTACATGATTCCAGGCATGATTTCCCGAAGATGATGACCACATTTCAACCCTGTATCCGGCTCTGGTTAAAACTTCTCTTGTTAACCGCGCGTACACATCACATACACCCAAACCGGCGCGGACAGCATCCTGGTAGCTGGGATATCTTCCGCTAAGATATGAAGCCCAGTCATATTGAAGTTTTGTTATTACTTCTTCTTCAAGTATATCTATGATTCTGCGGTAATCCCGATCATTGGTATACCATTCTTTGCATTGGTTAATTAGAACTTGCGCATCATAGGCAGACAGGTTTTCGTTAGGACCGACTATTGAGCCGAACATGGCAACGGTAATATTTTTAGGACCATTTATGGTATTGGTAGTGTTGGTGGTATAAACTCTTGTTCTTTGATCTACCGAATATAACAATGTATATTCGATTCTGCCATCTGCCAATTCTCTTGTGTTTACAAGTTCAACAGAATCCCAGGTGCCTATACTTCTTTCTCTTGCCATTTCTAGCATCTGTTCAGGAGTTGTAACAAAACGTTTGATTTTTGCCTCTGCCATCCTGACAGCCAAAGGCCAGACAGTAACTGCAGATGGAGCGGTTGATCGTTCATTTGTATTTTTAACTTCTGTACTTGCGGCAGCGTTTCTGCCGCTTTCCGGAGAGGATGCTCTCTGTTCTGCCGGTTGGCGGACTTCAGTGCTTCCGGAGGAGGAAAGCGTAACGCAGGATAAAAATCCAAAAACTGCAAAAACCATTATTAGATACGTTTTTAATTTCATTTTTATACTCCTGTCGAACTATTCTATATTAAAATAATTAAAATTGTCAAACATAAGGGCGCTGTGGGGGCCCCTTGCGGAAGTTTTTTGTTGCATTTATGGTTATTTTTTGCTAAAATTTTGTTATGAAAAAGAATATTCTTCTGCTTATGGCTTTATGCCTGTGTATGGTCCTGTCCGCCTGCGGCAAGGACGGTAATTCTGTTGTTATCTATACCAGCGCGGAGGAATACCGCAACGAGGCGATGCAGGCAGACCTTAATGCCAGATTTCCAAAATACGACATTCGTATAGAATATTACTCTACCGGCGATCTGCTAACCAGGCTCCTTGCCGAGGGAACGGATACCGAATGTGATATCATCGGCGAAATGGAATATGCCAATCTTGACAGAATAATTGAGTTATTGGCTGATTTATCCGCATATGACACAAGTATTTTTACTGCCGACATGGTTCCGGAAAAAGCAAGGTATCTGCCGTGGTACCGTAACGGCGGCTGTATCGCGGTTAACAGAATGGTGCTTTCTGAACGAGGACTCCCTGTCCCGGAAAGTTATGCCGATTTATTAAAACCCATTTATAAGGGCCTTGTTTCCATGCCTAACCCTTTATCCTCCGGTACAGGTTATATGTTTTTAAAGAGCCTTGTAAACGCATGGGGTGAAGATGAGGCATTCAGCTACTTTAACGCTTTATCGAATAATGTTTTAAGTTTTACCGGCTCCGGTTCCGGTCCTGTTAACGCATTAAAAGAAAAAAATGCAGCAATCGGTTTTTCCATGACAGCGCAAACAGTCGGCGCGATTAATGACGGTTTTCCGCTGAGAATTCATTTTTTTAGGGAAGGCTCGCCTTTTTCGCTGTACGGCATCAGCATTATTAAAGGTAAAGAAACACGCCGCGCAGTCAGTGAAGTTTTTAACTATATTGTTAATGTATGGACGGAAAAGGACAAGCTGATGTTCTGCCCCGAAAGAATTTTTAATGACAGGGAATTTACACTCCCTAATTACCCGGTAAATATCAGGTATGCCGATATGTCAAACAATACCTCCGAAGAAAAGGAGCGGCTTCTGGAGAGATGGACACACAGATGAGCATAAAAAAAAGAATTTTAATTCCTATGGTTGTGCTGGTTGTTTTATGCGGGACTGCTGTGCTTGCTTCCTCTATAATGCTTTTTAACAGGGAATTAAAAGAATCCATGCGGGAAAAAGCTGTCACCGCCATGAACATGATAGAAGCGGAAATTGATGAGATGATATCCAAAGCGCGTCTTGCGGCATTCGCGGTTTCTGACAATCAAAATCTAAGCGAGGCAATAAAAAACAATAACCGCACAAGAATCGCGGACATAGCTTTTTCCCTGCAGGCAATGGCGCAAATTGATTTTTGCACGGTGCTTGACAGCACAGGAACGGTATTGGCAAGAACTTATGATATCGAAAACTTCGGCGACAATCTTGCGCAGCAGCCTCACATTACCTCTGCTTTGGAGGGAAGAATTGAATCTTACATCGTGCCGGGCAGCACCATACGTCTTGGAGTCGTTGCCAGTTCTCCGATATATTATGATACAACGAATATTATAGGCGCCATGTCATTGGGGTTAAGGTTAGATACCCAGAATTTCGTACACAGTCTAAAAGAGCAGATAGGATGCGAAGTATCGATATTTTTAAACACAGAGCGCATTGCTTCTACAATCATAGGTGAGGGCGGCAGAAGCGCATTAGGAATAAATGCGGCGGAATACATAAGTGAAAAAGTGCTGGCAGGGGAATCGTTTTTTGACAGAATACAGCTTTTCGGCAGGGATGTGCTGGCTCTGTATGTCCCGCTGCGCGGTGTTAACAACGAAATTATAGGAATGGTTTTTGCCGGATATTATACTCAGGAGCAAACCAGAAAAATACAAGTCTTTATACTTGTTGGTTTATTAATAACGCTTCTTGTGTTTGCTGCATGTTTAATTATAGCGATTTTTATTTCCAGGGTAATTGAGCAGCGATTGCAGGACATGATGAATGAAGTAGAAAATATGCGCCAGAGTGCAGAAGCCGCCAATACCGCCAAATCCATCTTTTTAGCCAACATGAGTCATGAGATACGCACGCCCATGAACAGCATCATCGGATTTTCCGAACTTGCGCAGGATGACAATATGCCGCAGAAATCAAAGGAATATCTGGATAAAATACAGTACAGCGCAAAATGGCTTCTGAATATTATCAACGATATATTGGACATCTCCAAAATCGAATCCGGGAAAATAGTGCTTGAGCATATTCCTTTTGATTTAACAGATATTTTTGCGCATTGCCAGATGTTAATTAATCCCAAGGCCGAAGAAAAAGGCATAGCGCTTTATTGCTATGCGGAACCTTCCTTTAAAAAGAAGCTGCTTGGCGACCCCGTAAGACTGCGTCAAATTCTTCTTAACCTTCTTTCCAACGCAGTAAAATTTACAAATAATGGCATGGTTAAACTCCTGGCTTCAATAGTAAAAACAGATGAATCAAACGTAACCATGCATTTTGAAATAAAAGACTCAGGGATCGGAATGTCATCCGAACAAATAAAAAGGATATTTGAACCGTTTATGCAGGCAGACGATACTGTAACGCGGGAATTCGGCGGCACAGGTTTGGGGCTGACAATTACCAAGAATTTTATTGAGCTGATGAACGGAAAACTCGCCGTTGAAAGCACGGTTGGGATTGGCAGCAAATTCAGCTTCGATCTGACATTCGAATTAATCGAAGATACCGTTGATATGCTGTCCAAAAAAATAACACTGAGCAATTTGGAAAAACCGGAATTTGACGGAGAAATTCTTATATGTGAAGATAACAGCCTTAACCAGCAGGTAATTTGCGACCATTTGGCGAGAGTGGGTATAAAATCTGTTGTGGCAAGCAACGGCAAAGACGGTGTCGATATTGTTGCTGAACGTATAAAAACAGGCGAAAAACAATTTGATTTGATCTTCATGGATATACATATGCCTGTAATGGACGGATTGGAAGCTTCGTCCAAAATAACAGAGATGGGTATTAAAACACCTATTGTTGCATTAACCGCAAACATTATGTCCAATGACATGGAGATTTACAGGAAAAGCGGAATGTATGACACTCTCGGCAAACCGTTTACTTCGCAGGAGCTATGGAGATGCTTATTGACATATATTCAGCCAAAAAGTTATACCGTTGTAAATGAAAAACGGGAAAACATGGCTTATGAAAAATTACAAAAACAGCTTAAGGTTCAATTCATTAATAAAAATAAAAATATATACGATGAAATTGAAAAAGCAATGGATGACGGCGAAATAAAACTGGCGCATAGACTGGTGCATACTCTTAAAAGCAACGCAGGTCAGTTAAAGAAAAAGTCTTTGCAGCAGGCTGCCGAAGAGGTTGAAAGCCATCTTGTAAACAGCAAAAACCTTGTTTCTCAGGAACAAATGGAAAAGCTGCAAATAGAATTAAATTCAGTTATTTCTGAACTTGAGCTGGAGGCTGCAAATTCAGAAACACAGAAAGCGGCGCAGGCGTCTTTAACGAACGAAGAAACCCGTAAATTGCTGGAAAAACTGAAACCTCTGCTAAAATCAAGCGATGCTGAATGTCTGGAGTTTACAGACAGCCTTAAATTAATATCTGGAAGCGAAGAACTCATTATGCACATAGAAAAATTCGATTTTAGTTCCGCAGAAAAAGCTCTTGAGAATTTGGCTGGGAAGACCGGCTAACCTTTCCTTAACACCAGCACTCCCGCAGCGGAAAGCAAATATTTCTGACCGGCGGCAAATTGCGTATCTCTCAGCAGATCGCAGCACGCAAAAGGAATAACTATCTCTGTCTCTTCCTTGTTATGATTCAGCACAAAAACAATATCGCCGCGGCGGGTTGCTTCTATTCCTTCCTGCGCGGGGAAAACCGGCTCAATATTACAGTCATCGCAAACAAGAGAAACAAGGCGATCCAGGAATTGCGTATCCGGGCGTGAGCCCAAATACCACACCTGCCCTTTACCGTAATAGTTGCGGCAGACAGCGGGGGTCCCCGCGTAAAAATCTTCGCCGTAACAGGCAATTGTTTGGGCTCCTTCTGGATGAATAATGTCGTACAGCATGTCTGATTTCCAGGTTCCAGCAAGAGCACCTTCTTTGCAGATTAGTTTGTTTGTCTGTTCGGGAGGAAGAGCGTCCGTTTCTTCCACCCACAAACCGCAAAGGGAACGCAGCTCTCCGGGATAGCCGCTAATTGTTACAAGATCGTTTTCGTCTGCCATACCGGAAAAATAAGTTGTAACAAGTATGCCGCCGTTTTGAACAAAGGCGGAAAGTTTCTGCGCATAGCCGGGTTTTATCATGTACAGAATTGGAGCAAAGAGCAGCTTGTAAGTATCAAGAGAAGTGCCAATGCCGATGATGTCGGCGGAAATGTTTTTTCTTGCAAGGGCATCATAGAAACGGAAAACTTCTTCCGGGTAGTTCATGTCGATGGTTGGACCTGCTGACAAAGCGGAAGCCCACCAATTGTCCCAGTCAAACAAAACTGCCGCATCGGATTTAAGACGGCTGCCTGTAAATGCATCTTCCAGTTTTTTTAATTCTTCTCCAAGAGCGGCAATTTCGCGGAAAACTCTTGTGTTCTCATGACCGCAGTGATCAATAACCGCTCCGTGGAATTTTTCGCAGCATCCGCGGGAACGGCGCATCTGAAAAAACATAACCGTATCAGAGCCGTGCGCCAGCGCCTGATAACTCCACAGCCTCATGATGCCGGGGCGTTTAAGAGCATTGTACGGCTGCCAGTTGGTAACGCTGGGAGTCTGCTCCATGAGCATAAAAGGTTTTCCGTCTCCGCATCCGCGCATGAGCGCATGGTTCATAGCAGTGCGGGTGTAGGGAGTGCCGGGCGACGGATAATTGTCCCAGGAAATAAAATCAACGTATTTTCCCCATTTAAAATAATCAAGGAACCAATAGCTGCCCATCATATTTGTTGTCACGGGAACATTCGCCGTAATTTCTTTTAAAACCTGAGCCTCGCCGCGAAAACATTCAAGAAGGCTGTCTGAATTAAAACGCCGGTAATCAATTGATTGTATCTGGCAAGCGGTACGCCCCGGATGCCATTCTTCGCACAAATAATTCGGGGCTGATATATCATCCCAGCTATAATAGGTGTGCCCCCAAAAAGAAGAGTTCCATGCCCTGTTCAGCGCATCAATGGTTTTATATTTTTGTTCAAGCCATTTTCTAAAAGCTTTTTCGCAATTATCACAATAGCAGCTTCCTTCGTATTCATTGCTCACATGCCAGGCAATCAGATTTTCCAGTTTTCCGTAACGCTCTGCAAGCTTTTTTGCAAGCCTTACGCTGTACAGGCGGTATGTCGGGCTGTTGGGGCAGGAATTCTGCCGGGCGCCGAACTTGCGTTTTGCGCCTTCGATTGTAACCCGTAAAATATCAGGATATTTGCGCGCCATCCATGCAGGATGAGTTGCTGTAGCAGTAGCAAGACAAATCTTCATGCCTGCTTTTGATACTGTATCTACAATCTCATCAAGGATAGAAAAATTATATTCGTCTTCGGACGGCTGCAATAAAGCCCAGCTAAAAACATTTATTGTAACTGTATCTATCCCGGCAAGAGCCAAAAGACGCCGGTCTTCTTTCCATGTTTCTTTGGACCATTGTTCGGGATTATAGTCTCCTCCGTACAGAACTTTGTTTACGGTTAACATTACCTGTTCCAGAGCTCCACTTTGCTTCTAATCATCTGTGTCATGGCTCTGTTTGCGTCTTCTATCCCCATGCGTATTAAATCCTGCTGTATTCTCTGCCATGCTGTATTAAAGTTTTCCGGTCTTCCCAGCACAATATTTGCAAGAGCGTTCTTCATGTAGTTGTCCGCTTCTACAACTTTTGCCTGTAAATCCGGAGGAAGCGCGTATTGCCATGCCTGTCCGTGCCTTGATATGCCAAGTGATTCACTTGACGGGAAAAGATCTATCCACATATCCGCCCCGTAAGCCGCAAGGGTTTCTCTTTCTACATCAAGATAATTTTGCTTAATTCTTTCCGGGCTGTCACGGGTAATAAAGTTTCCGGTAGAATCAATATGCATATTTCCCCTTTGCGGAAACGGATGCACCCAGCGGCCTACTCCGGTTTTAATTGAGTAATCCGGATCGGTATCTGCCCGGCGCTGTTCTTCTTCCGGAACAATCCGCTTGCCGTCAACAACAATATAATTAACACCTTCAATTCCCCAGTTGATAAGTTTCTGCGCTTCTTCGCTGCACAGCCAGTCAAGGAATTCAAAAGCCCTTTCCGGATCCCTGCAGCTGCTGGTAATCGAGATACCCCATCCGCCGGCAAAACCATAATCCTGCAGGGAGGCATTTGTATATCTTTCATTAATTGTGATTGGAAGATACGCAAAAGTTCTTTCATCCAAACCGTCATTTACAAGAGAAACCCTTGCGCTGTCATAACCCCATCTGGGATACGCAATGCCAAGCACCCTGCCGGAAGCAATTTTTGCCTGCCATTCATCTTCTTTATGCGTAAACGATTCCGGATCAAGAATACCTTCTGCATTCATCCGGTTAAGCCATTGATAATACAGCCTGGAATCCGGAACTAAAAATTTATATGTCGCTTCAAGGGTATCGCGGTTTACTACCCACTGTCCGTCATCCGCATAGCCAAGAAGAAAACAGCTTGGGTTTGACAGGCTGATATACCATTGCCATGTATCAATCAATAAAGAAAAGCCGATGGTTCTGCGTCCGTTAATAACAGGATACCTTGCCATATATCTCTTTATTGCCTGCTCGTAATCATTTAAAGTTTTCATTTGAGGATAACCTAGCTCTTTTAAAACCGCATGCTGCAGCTGCAAAGTTCCGTCTGTCTGCCAAATTGCGTTTTTAACGCCGAATGTTCCCACTGTATAAATACGCGGATCTTCTGCAGAATTGCGAAGCCGTCCTATCTGATCACCGTAAAGGTCTTTTAAATTATTCCCTCTTTTTTCGATTAGCTCATCAAGCGGAATAACAGCTCCCGCTTCAATTAACATTCCAATATTTCCCTTTGCAAAAATTATATCGGGATACTGACCGGAAGCGAGCATTAATGGAATGGACTGCTGATCTCCGCCGACAGGGCGCTGCACCCTAAGAACAACTCCCGTAAGCTCTGTAATTCTTTTTGCCACAGGATCATCAAAGGGCATATCTTCCACTGCGTCTTCGTTATGAAACGTAAAAGTGATAGGTTTTTTGGTTCCTGCCGTAGTAGGTCCAAAACTGCCCGCGCTCCTGGAACAACCGGCAATTCCCGCCAGCAAAACCAAAACAAAAACAAACAATACCAATCTTTTCATTTTAAACTCCTATAAAATATTATAAAAACAATCTCTCTGTTCTTTGTTCATTGCTCACTCTTTAACTGCTCCCAATGTTATTCCTGATACAAAATATTTCTGTAAAAACGGATATACCAGTAAAATAGGAACTGTCGCAATAATTGTAATTGCCATTTTTAACGCTTCCGGATTTCTTCTTGCCTGCCTTATTCCTTCGGAATAAATATCAACCTGCGCACCCATTGCCGACGCGCTGTCCAAAACTTTCATAAGCTCAAACTGAAGCGTAGAAAGGGCGTTGGAGCCGCGCGCATACAGGTAAGTATCAAACCAGCTGTTCCATTGTCCTACCGCGATAAAAAGGGCAATGGTAGCGAGTACCGGTTTACACAGCGGAAAAATAATCCTGAAAAATATTACAATGTCATTGGCGCCGTCGATTCTTGCAGATTCCTGCAATGACGCAGGAATGGTATCAATGTAGGCGCGTATAACAACAACATTAAATGCATTAATCAGCCAGGGAATAATATATACCCAGAAATTATTGATAAGCCCCAGTTTTCTGATAAGCAGAAAATCAGGTATCAGTCCTCCGCCTATGTACATGGTAACAACCAAAATAATTGTAAAAGATCTTCTAAAAACAAAATCTTCCCGGCTTAAGGGAAACGCAAACATGGCGCAGCATAAAACTCCTGTAAGAGTTCCAATCACAGTTCTTAATACCGACATTCTAAAAGCCGCAGGCAAATTACTTCCGCTTTCAAACAAGCCAATATAATTTTGCAGAGTAAAAGCTCTTGGGTATAAATGAATACCGCCCTTAACAGTATCAACCGGATCGTTTAATGATTTTGCAAGTATATTTAAAAACGGATAAAGAGTGATAACTATAACATAGAGCATAAACAGAATAATAAGAATGTCCGCAACAGATAAACGCCGTCTCATTTAATGCTCCCTAAAAAAGTTTTCCCCTGCCGGATTTCTTTATCAGATAATTCGCGGCGAACAGCAGAATAATACTTACAACAGATTTGAATATACCTATCGCAGTTCCAAAAGAAAACCTGAAAAGTCCTATACCGTAATCCAGCGCGTATTTATCCAGAACAAGCGCTTTGGTAGCGGTTACCGCATTGCCGAGCAGGAATTGTTTTTCAAAACCAATGTTAACAAGATTGCCGATGTTAAGAATTAGCAGGATAAAGATCGTAGTGCTGATGCCCGGCAGGGTAATAAAAAACACTTTTTGAATACGGTTTGCCCCGTCAATTTCTGCCGCCTCGTATACCTGACTGTCTATCCCTGTCATTGCTGCAAGGTAAATAATTGCATTCCAGCCTGTTTCTTTCCAGATATCCGAAAAAACCACAAGCCACCAAAAATATTCCGGTTTAATCATTACATTAATGGGCTCACTGATTATTTTAAGCGAAACAAGGATTTCGTTTATGGGACCGTTTATGGATAACAGAGAAGTAACTATATTTGCCGTAACTACCCACGACACAAAATGCGGCAAATAGGAAACTGTCTGGGTAAACCGTTTAAAGGAAAGAAAACGCAGTTCATTTAAAAGGAGCGCAAAACCAAGCGCGGAAACGGTGCCGAAAACCAGCCCCAGAATACTCATTCCCAGCGTATTTTGCAAAGCCTGATAAAAAAGGGGAGCATTAAACAATTCCTTAAAGTACCTAAAACCCACCCATGTTTGATCAAAAAAACCAAGGTGGGGCTTATAGTCCTGAAAAGCCATTGTCCATCCCCAAATGGGAATATATTTAAATACCACAAGCCATACAATGAACGGAACGGACATTAATAGAAGGTACCGTTGATTAAAAAGGCGTTTAGCGGTCAAAGTCCTGCGCATAAAGCATTATACAATGGGTTTCTCATTAAATCCACCAAAAATTCATTGACTTACAGAAATTTTGAGGTTACAATTATTGCATGAACCTCAAGACAGTAATAAGCACCGATACCATAGACCTTCACCTGAAGGGCACCACAAAGAAAGAAATTATCAACGAATTGCTTGATATTCTTGTCAGAACCGGGAAAATCCAGGACAGGGACGCTGCTTTTGCGGCAGTAATGGACAGGGAAGAAAAAATGTCCACCGGTATGAAACACGGGATAGCCATCCCGCACGGAAAAACCGCCACAACGCAGGATTTGGTTGCATGCATCGGAATTTCTGAAAATCCTGTTGATTTTAATTCTCTTGACAAACAACCGTGCAGGATCTTCATTATGACCATTTCTCCCGTAGAAAAAACCGGACCGCATTTGCAATTTTTGGCAGAAATCAGCCTTTTATTCAAAAGTTCCGAAAAACGCGAAGAAATTCTAAAAGCAAAGACAGCAGAAGAAATTCTTGTGATACTTTCAGAATAGTTTTAAAACTGAGAATCCAGCCGCGCTTCCTCTTCTCGAATAAGCCTGGAGTGAAATCTGCTTTCTATCCTTTGACGGTTTTCCAGAATACGGCTTGCGTAATTTAGCGTAACATGCGGCGCCCCTGTCGACCTTACCCTTCCCGCCCCGGCATTGTACATCGCCAGCGCGGAAACATCACTGCCTCCGGAATCAAGACAATGCCGCAAATGGCTGATTCCGTAACGAGCATTTGTTTCTATCTCATAAAAAACGGGTATCTCCAGATGGGGAAAGGAACGGTTATTTAACTGAAACAATCCGCGGTCGATACTTCCGTCTCGGTTACTGCGGTTTATCGCGCGGGGATTAAACCTGCTCTCTTCCCAGCTTAATGCAAAAGCCAACGCAGGCGGCACATTATAACGATCTGTGTTTTCAAGAATTGCCTGCGCTATTTCCCTGCTCCTGCAAATGCCGGCAAAAAAATCAACAACCCATTCCTTAAAATCCGGATTACGGTAATATTCCAAAACAGGATCCGGTTTTTTTTCTGATGCAAAAAAAAGAAAATCGTCTTTTTCTTCATTATTAATTTCTGTAATTTGAGGCGCTTCATTTTTAAGAAAATATCCGTAAGCCGCGCCGATTGCAGCACAGGGAAGAAGAGACAACAGCACCCCTGCAAACAGGGGTACTACCAATTCCATTTTTATACTTTTAAAACTTAATTCCATCGCCGGGAGTTTCTATCCTTGTACGCAGGCTCTAACCCTGATAATTCCGTTTACTTTACGAATCTGATCCAGTACAGAATCAGGTATTTTCTGCTCAGTATCAATAATGCTAAAACCATAATCATCGCGGTGATGATTTATTAAATCCTGAATATTAATATTTGCGCTTGCAAGATTTGTTGTAATTTGCCCAACCATATTGGGAATATTGCGGTTTACAACAAGCAGCCTGTACGGAAAACGCTGTTCAAGTTTACATTGCGGAAAATTAACAGAATTGCGTATAGAGCCGTATTCAAGATAATTGATAAGCTGCTTAACTGCCATTATCGCGCAGTTGTCTTCGGCTTCCGGTGTGGACGCGCCAAGGTGAGGAATACCAATAACTTTTTTACAGGCTAAAAGTTCAGGGGACGGGAAATCCGTAACATAGCAGCTTATTTTTCCGCTTTCCAGCGCCGCAACAACATCCTTATCCTTTACAAGCGCCTGGCGGGAGAAGTTAATAATGCGGGCATCTTTTTTTATTATGCGGAATTTATCTTCGTCCAAAATACCCTTGGTTGCTTCGCTTTGGGGAATGTGCAGGGTAACATAATCAGATTTCATTAAAAGGCTTTCCAGGGTATCGGCGCGGGCAACTTCGCTTGAAAGGTTCCATGCGGCATCTACGGAAATATACGGATCAAAACCGATAACCTTCATGCCTAAAGCCAATGCGTCATTGGCAACCATAACGCCGATTGCGCCAAGCCCGATTACGCCGAGTGTCTTTCCCTTAATTTCAGGTCCTGTATACTTGGATTTTTCCTTTTCTACAAGTTCTGCAATATCAGGATTGCCCGCTTGTGAAGCAGCCCAGTTTATTCCGCCTATTACATTACGGGAAGAAAGAAGAAGCGATGCAAGAGCAAGTTCTTTAACAGCATTGGCATTTGCGCCGGGAGTATTAAATACCACTACCCCGCTTTCGCTGCATTTTTTAACAGGAATATTGTTATATCCGGCTCCTGCCCTGGCAATTGCCAGCACAGAGGACGGTATCTCCATTGAGTTCATGTCTGCGCTGCGCACCAAAATCGCATCCGGATTGGGAATATCGCTTGCGATTTCATACTTGTCCCTGCTGAACAGTTCCAGCCCGATAGGAGAGATTTTATTCAGTGTTTGAATACGAAACATATTTTTCACCTTTTAGTTTTCAAATTTTTTCATAAAGCTAATCAATGCATTTACGCCGTCAACCGGCATTGCATTGTAGATACTTGCCCTCATTCCGCCGACAAGACGATGACCTGCAAGGTTTACAAGACCGGCAGCCGCTGCTTCCTTAACAAAGCGGGTTTCCAGTTCGGTTTTCTTTGCCTCATCGGTTTCTCTTATTACAAACGGGATATTCATTAAACTGCGGAATTGTTTTTCTACCGGAGAATAAAACATCTTTGAGGCATCAAGGTAATCGTAAAACATTCCGGCTTTTTCCCGGTTTATTTTTGCAATCGCGTCAACACCGCCCAGATTTTTAATCCATTCCAAAACAAGACCTATCATGTAGATGCTGTAGCAAGGAGGAGTATTGTACATTGAACCTTCAGTAGAATGCGTATCGTAGCGAAGCATGATCGGCGTCCAGTCAGGCGCATGGCCAATTAAATCTTCACGGATAATGACAACGGTAACGCCGGCAGGTCCCAGGTTTTTCTGCGCGCCGGCATAGAGGATGCCGAATTTACTGACATCAAAAGGTTCAGAAAGAATGCTGCTAGAAATATCCGTGATCAGCGGAACAGAGCCTGTATCAGGAATTTTATCCCATTTGGTTCCAACGATTGTATTATTCTGGGTTATATGATAATAGGCATCTCCTGCCAAAGGAGGCGGAGCATCGGGAATGTATGTGTACGCTTTGTCTTTGGAACTTGCCCTAACCTCAACATTGGCGTATTTTTTGCCTTCTTTTATGGCTTTATCAGACCACACACCTGTGTCGATATAGGCGGCTTTTTTTCCCTGACCGGGCGCATTACCTGCGGCAAGATTAAGGGGAACCATTGCAAACTGAAGAGATGCCCCTCCCTGTAAAAACAGAACTTTATAATTTGCCGGGATACCCATAAGTTCGCGCAGCAGGGACTCTGTCTTGTCGATAATGGGCTTGTAATCTTTGGAACGATGGCTCATCTCCATAACCGACTGACCCGTGCCGTTGGCATTTGTCATTTCGGCAGCGGCTTTTTCAAGAACCGGCAATGGCAGAACCGAAGGTCCGGGGGAAAAATTGTAAACTCGCATGGTTTTTCTCCAAAATTAGTGTTATATACCTAGAATACAAAAAATCGCAATCTTTGTCGAGATATCAAACTTCAAACCCGTCGGCAATTACGGAAATCTTCTGAATGGAGGACCGGGTATTAACTGCCAGATCGGACACCCTGTGAGCGCTTGAATTAATGTTTTTAAAACCTTCAGAAATCTCTTCCATGCGGGTTAATATTTCTTTTGAGCTAATCTGAAGAGCATGTATTTCCCTCAGCATAACCTCGTTACCGCGGCTCATTTCCTGAGAGCCAAGATTAACTCTTGAGGTAAGATCGTTCATCACCCTCAGGGATTCCATTACCTGACTGGCACCTATCTTCTGTTCACGGACAGCATTATCAACTTCCAGCACCAAAGTATCCGTATCGCGAATACGCCGGGAAACTTCCAGAAAGGCGTCTGTTGTAGACTCGGCATCTTTTACAATCATATCTATTATTTTAATAATTTGTCTTAAATCAGCGCCGATTTTTTTGGACTCAGTCGATGAATTAACCGCCAATTTGCGAATCTCGTCCGCTACTACGGAAAATCCCTTGCCCGCTTCTCCGGCATGGGCTGCTTCAATGGCTGCGTTCATGGCAAGCAAATTGGTCTGGGCTGCAATATTCGCAATAATTTTATTCGCTTCCTGTAAAGCCTGGGACTGCGACACAATCTCCCGTATACGTTCTGCGCTTTCTTTCTGAATTGTGCTCCCTGCATCAGACGCTTCCCCTACAGTCCTGAACTGTGAAGCCATTTTTTCCGTCACAGAACCGATGGAAGAGATGTTACCTACCATCTGCTCTACTGCCGCAGAAGCCTGGCTCATACTTGATGACTGAACATGAATTGACGCATCCAGAGCAATAATGTGATCTGATATCCGCTGCACTGCATCAGAGGAATTATCGACGCTTTTCATCTGACCTTGAGTTTTAACAAACACATGATCTGCGGCAACAGAAATCTGTTCAATGGAATCAGCCATGCTGGAAGCGTTATGTTCAAGCTGATCTCCTGCTTCAAAAAGCTCTTTCTGTCCTGTTTTAATTTCCGCTATTCCTTTGCACAGGTGATCGCTGAATTCATTTACCATTCCGGCAATGGTACCCAGCTCGTCAACAGAACAGACTGTAACGCGTTTTCTTAAATCCTTTTGATCAGAAGAAAGATTTTCAAGCTGTTCAATGACAGAAGAGAAAAGCCTGGATGCGTTTTTTTTCAGAGTTATACTCAGAATAGTCACGCATATAAACACAACGATAATCGGAACAAGTATTGTAAACCACATATTTTCCGGCTCTTCGCCGGCAGCAAGCAATGTAACAGAACAGGCAAAAACCAATGCCATAAGAACCGCCGCCATGGGGATTATCATGGCTTTTAGTTCCTGCCGTCTTTCCCGGAGTTCCCGCGGATATTCGGTAAAAGCATAATGTATCAGAATACGGGAAACCAGCCCGTCGCTTACCACATATATAAAAGTTCCAACCAGCATTCCGAATGCCAAAGAGGCAAGGAACAGGGGACTTTGCATATTTTTTTCCAGATACAGATAATCATTGTTAAAAAAGATAAAACCCAAAAAGGCGGCATGAAGCAGCACATTTAACGCTATCATTTTAATAGGCACAGAACCCATTTTTTTAAGCCTTTTTAAAAACTCATCTTCCCGGGCATTCTTAAAAAATGATTTATGGAAGCACCCGGCGCTCCTTCCCAGAACAATGCAATAAATAACAAGAAAAACCAGCCCCGGAATCACAAATCTTAAGCCAATCTGCGAAAAGGAACTATGGAAAAAGAGCAATAACAGGAAGTCTGCCAACAGCATGGCTAATCCGGTAAAAAGTACAAGCATCCAGAAAGAAATTAAAAATTTAGATGTTTTCATATAGATCTTTTATAACTTATTATTTTAATTTAAACAAGATGATGTTTTTTGGCTTTTTATTATTGTAATTGCCAAATAATAGCTATATAATGACATGAAAAAAGAAAGTCTGGAGGACTAAAATGAAAAAATTAACAAGGGTACTTATGCTCATCCTTGCGATTACGGTGCTGCTGGGAGCCTGCAGCAGGAAAAGCGGCGCATTTACTGTAGAAGAAGGCGTATTAACAATGGTAACAAATGCGGAATTCCCTCCCTATGAATTCTGGGATGACAGCAAAATTGTCGGCATTGACGCGGAAATAGCGGCGGCTATCGCGGAAAACCTGGGTCTTACGCTGCGCATAGATGATATAGCATTTGATGCGATAATACCCTCAGTAACCGGCGGCAGAGCTGACATGGGTATGGCAGGCATGACAGTAACAGACGAACGGAAAAAGAACGTTAATTTCTCTGAAAGTTATGCAAAAGGCGTACAGGTAATTATTGTAAGAGACGGCTCTGTCATAACCAGCAATGAAGACCTTTTTGCAGAAGGCGCCAATTTCAACATCGGCGTGCAAGAATCTACAACCGGCGACCTTTATGCGACAGAAGAGCTTGCGGATGAAGGTCTTGCGACAATGTTCAGATACAGAAGAGGCGTAGATGCTGTACAGGATCTGGTCAACGGAAGAATCGATTGTGTTATCATTGACAATGAACCTGCAAAAGCGTTTGTAGCAATGTACAGCGGGTTAAAAATACTGGAAACAGCATATGCGGAAGAAGATTATGCCATTGCTTTTTCAAAGAAAAATCCTGCATTGCGTGACGCGGTGAATAAAGCGCTGGCTGAACTTATCGCCGACGGCACTGTTCAGAGCATCATTGACAAGTACATCAATATTGATTAAGCCGTTTACAGTCAGGTATCCGTTTGCACGAATGGTTTGAAGAGATAAAAAGACAATTTATTCTCAATTTTATCAACGATAACCGTTGGCAGTTTCTTTTAAACGGGCTCTTTGTCACTTTAAGAATCACTTTTTTTGCGCTGATTATCGGAATAGCGATAGGTGTTGTTGTCGCAATCGTGCGCTCAACACACGATAAAAACGCAGACAGAATAAAGCGCGGCACAGGCTTGTTTTTACTGCGGTTTTTCAACGGGATATGCAAAATTTATCTGACTGTTATACGCGGAACGCCTGTCGTTGTTCAGCTGATGATATTTTACTTTATAATATTGGTAAGTATCAGAAACGGCGAACTTATAGGCATTATTGCATTCGGCATTAACGCCGGAGCCTATATCGCCGAAATTTTCAGAAGCGGCATAATGTCCATAGACAACGGACAGTTTGAAGCAGGGCGCAGTCTTGGCTTCAATTATATTCAGACAATGCAGCACATAATAATTCCGCAGGCATTTAAAAATATCCTGCCGACGCTTGCCAATGAATTTATCGTCCTTTTAAAGGAAACAGCTGTTGTAGGATATGTCGCTGTTCAGGATCTTACAAAAGCCGGAGACATTATCCGCGGACGAACATTTTCGGCGTTTATGCCGCTTATTGCCGTTGCGCTTGTATATCTTGCGCTTGTTATGTTCTTTACATGGCTTGTAGGCAAACTGGAAAGGAGGCTGAGAAGCAGTGAGCGCTGATATACTTATCAAAACCGATTGTCTGAAAAAACATTTTAAAGACGGCAAGATAGCTGCCCTTGATGGAATAACAACTCAGGTTTGCAAGGGCGAAGTTGTCGTTATCATAGGACCGTCCGGAAGCGGAAAATCCACATTTCTGCGCTGCCTGAATCTGCTTGAAACGCCGACAAGCGGAAAAGTTACATTTGAGGGCGTAGATATAACAGACCCTAAAGTTAACATAAACACACATCGTCAGAAAATGGGGATGGTATTCCAGCACTTCAATCTTTTCCCGCACATGACAGTCCTTAAAAACATGACCATAGCGCCGATAAAACTTCTTGGCAAAACCAAAGCGGAAGCGGAAAGCAAAGCCATGATGCTTTTACAGCGCGTAGGATTGCCGGACAGGGCGGACGCATACCCAAATCAGCTTTCCGGCGGACAAAAACAGCGAATCGCAATTGTCCGCGCTTTGTGCATGGACCCGGATGTCATGCTGTTTGATGAACCAACAAGCGCGCTTGACCCCGAAATGGTCGGCGAAGTGCTTGATGTAATGAAACAGCTTGCAAGAGATGTGCCAACCGGCATGACGATGGTTGTTGTTACGCATGAAATGGGTTTTGCAAGAGAGGTTGGCACGCGGGTAATTTTTATGGATTATGGAAAAATAGTAGAGGAAAACACCCCCGAAGAGCTGTTTTCCTCACCAAAAAGCGAAAGGCTAAAAAACTTTTTAGCAAACGTTTTATAAAACTAAAAAATTGCCGATCCGCCGGTTACTACCCATGTCGCAAGAATAGCGAGTACAAAGGAACCGACATAAACTGTTCCGCTTTTGCGGTACAGCCATGTAGAGAAAAAGAAAAATACTGCAAACTGCGGAACAAGCAAAATCAATATTGACATAAAAGGTCCGCCGAACAGGGAAGAGAAAAGCAAATCCGCGCCGGGACCAAAACCCATAAAGAACGGAATATATTGAATCAAGGCAATAACAAACAAACCGCCCAGCATGACAAATATGCTGTAGCCCCACCATGCCAGCTGTGTGCTCAGCGGAGTTTTACATTCAGGCAGCCGAAGCTGTCCATAGAGTTTTACCCCCGCATTGATTGTAAAGAATGCCGCATACACGGGCAGATAGACCAAAAACTGTCCAAAGCGCGCAAGATTAAACGGCCTGAAGAACGGCCAGATAAAACGGAAATCGAGCTGAAAAAGAACAACGCTAAGACAGGTTAGAATATACATTGTACCCGTTAAAATAAAAGCCGCTATAACAGAACGGATAATAAGCTTTTTATAATTATGAGATTGCCCTTCCATTCCAAGATCTGCCAATGTCCAGCCGTCTTTTTTACCATTACCCTTTTTATACCACCGGTACAGTGTAAGAACAGCAACAATCATGAGGAAACCAAGCCATGTAATAAAACCATTGCCTATTGTCATGCGGAAAATGCTTTCCGGCAGCGGCAGCAATCCATGACCCAACTGTGTCATGAAAGGAAATGTAACACCGCTAACAATAATCGCAATCAAAACTGTATTCGCGCGGCTTTTTGGGGAAAGCATCTTTGGTTCGCTTTTTAAGGGCAGCGCAAGAGACTCAAAGAATTTAAATTTAACAAGCACCAAAAAGAGAGGCAGCATGGAAACCATTGCGGCTAACATTGCAAGGAAGTTCAGGCATTCTTTGAGCCATTGGACATGACTAGTATCGGCAACGGCTGTTTCAACATCAAGCGCGGTTATAAACCAGTTCATTGCAGGAGTAAGAGCATCGCTGTCATAGGTTACAAGGCGATGGTTGGTACCAACCAATTCCATGCGCCGCGCGGTGCCGTCCTCAAATGAACCGTAAGTCTTGTTCCACTCAACCGGCGCTTCCTGCCCCATAAAATCACTGTAGCGAAGAGGCGTCGTCTCAAGACCGAGTATTCTCTGCTGATAATCCCTCATGTTCTCAAATTCTTCTATCAGAGCCTGAAGCAGCAGCACATTGTTAAATTTGATATTCTCTGAATCGTAGTGGGAAAGCGGAAAAACCTCGCCGCACTGAAGAACAATGGCGCGGTGTTCCGGGAAACTTGAAGCCACAGACCACGACGACCAGGTTCCCATTGAATGGCCGGTTAATCCCATTCGGCTTGAATCAACAAAGGAAAGTGAAGATAAATGCTGCCACGCGTCTCTGCCGCCCATAGAACTATCAATTAATCCTTCGGAAATTTTCGGGCGGAAAAAGTCCAGAATACTGAATGTCATCATTACCATAAAGCGTTTGGGACCGGAAATGGTTTTGTCCAGGTTTTTAATGTTGTAATTAGCCCAGCCGCGCCCGCGCATACCGGGACTTGAATCGCCGTGTCCGTAGCTGTCGATGGAAAGGACAACTATGCCTCTGCGGGCAAGTTCGATACAAAAAGCCGCATTGGTATCCTTATCGCTCTGGTATCCGTGCATGGCAAGCACGGCAGCAGCAGGATTAGCCGCGGTTGCGGATTTTGGCTTATAAAGCCTGTATGCTATACGGCTGTTTTCCGGCGTTAGAAAGCCGGTTGTTACTTCTACGTTTCCAAAGTCATTTCTTACATGCGCAGCCAGTCCGTTGAACAAAAATACAGCAATTACGCATACAATAAAAACAACAAGAGGTTTAATAATAGATTTTTTCATTTTTTACTCCTTGGATGGATTATAGCACAATATCACACATACATCATTAACATTTGTCCCTGTAGGACCTGTAATTATAAGCCCATCCGCAGCGGCGAGCCCGTTATACGCATCATTGTTATCCAGTATTTCCTGCAGTTTCAGCCCCTTTTTCTTAAGTTTTTGCAGCGTTAAACCATCCACCATTCCGCCTGCCGCATCGGTGGGACCATCCGTACCATCAGAACCAACAGAAAAAACAAGCAGATTATCTATCCCGGCTATGCCTTCCGCGGCAGACAAAGCCAGCTCCTGGTTGCGTCCTCCCTTGCCTTTTCCTTTCAGGGTTACTACTGTTTCTCCCCCAAAAATGACTGCGCACGGGCGCTTAAACATATAGTCTTTACAGTTAATTTGTTTTGCAATCGAAGATATTAATCGTCCTGCTTCCCGCGCTTCGCAGTTCATTTCTGTACACAGAATATGCGGAGTATATCCAAGGCTTGCCGCTATTTCCGCAGCGCTGCCGCACAGGATACGCACGCTGCCTGTAATAACTGTTTCTACATTGTCCAGTATTTTAGGCGTTTCCTTTTTTAAATTTTCCCTTATACTATCGTTTATTTTAAGTTTATATTTTTCCGCAACTGCTATCGCTTCTTCCGCCGTGGACAAATCAGGCGCTGCAGGTCCTGAAGCAATGGTGTCCAGCCTGTCTCCCAGCACATCCGACAATACCACAGTAAACACTTTTGCCGGCGCGCAAATCTGCGCAAATCTTCCGGCTTTTACGCGCGAAAGCCGCTTCCTAATCATATTGATTTCTATAATATCGGCGCCGCAGGTTAGCAGCTGCGAATTGATATCCACTATATCCGCAAGCGTTATTCCCGGCTGCGGCTCCTCGAACAATGCCGAACCGCCGCCGGAAAGCAGAAACAAAAGTTCATCGTCTTTCCCCAGCCCATTTGCCATTTCAACTGCCTTCCTGGTTCCCGCAATTGTATTTTCATCTGACAACGGATGACCTGCTTCGATAATCTCCAAACCCGGAATGTCACCTAACGAATGCCCGTATTTGGTTATTACGATGCCTTTTTTTATCCGCTCCCCCAGCTCTTCGTACGCAGAATGCGCCATTGTCCATGCCGCTTTGCCGACAGCCAAAAGATATAAATTACTTTTAAAACTTTTATTTTTTAACGCATCCCGTACTGCCTGCCCCGGCATATTTGCCTGAATTACGCGGTTTATAAGAGTTCTGGCATCGTGGTATAGTTTTTCCATTATTTTATTTTTGCGTGTTATTTTTGCAGTTCCCTGATGGTTTCCATATCAAGACCGGTTATTTCCTGTACAAATTCAGGAGTTGAACCTTTTGCCAGCAAGTTCCGGGCAATTGTGAGCTTTTCATGTTTGCTAGCTTCATTCCAGGTTTCTTTCCGAACTTCTTCCCGAACTTCCTCTTTTACAACCGCAATCTCGTCCTCTATCCTATATTCACCGTACAGCATACTATACACCTCCGAACCGTGTTTTCTTAGAAAATCCCTTAATACATTATTGTCTATACAGTATTGTATCGCATACCTCAACGATTCTTCAAGTGTAAATTTACTGTTCCGGTATTCCCAAATCTTGCTTATCAAAAAACTGCAACTAACGCTCCGTGATAAAAAATAGATTTAACTTTGAAAAAGTTATACCTATTAATGGCGCGCAGAAGCACTAGCCGCGTTTTCGCGGCGTATATAATAATTTTCCTTAAGCTCGCCGACCGGTAAGGGAGGCATGCGTAGTGCTTGACCGAGATTTAAAGAATCTTCAAGAATTTTTATTTTTTTTTGAAAAAAGTGCTATACAAGTGTTTTTTTAGGGTGTTTTACTGGCAAGATACTCACACAAAGACACGGGGAGAGAGGAAGAGGGAGAAGATTGGCAAGGACTCACGCGGAGGCGCAGGGGCGCGGAGGACGCGGAGGGGAAGAAGGAGGAAGAGGGGTTGGGAATTTATATGTCCCTTTAAATTCCCGATT
>WQXG01000019.1 GCA_009784975.1 Treponema sp. | reverse complement strand
TCCGAAGTTCTCCGGCGGAGAGACCTGACCACTAAAATTACAGAAATTTAAAATAATTGTTTTCTATCTTTTAAATTTTAGTGGTCAGGGCTCATAGCCGGGCTCTTGAGGAGTTTTTCTGCGCACGCAGGCTGCCCCGCCTTCCCGAATTCTTGTAATTGTAATTAAATGTAAAAGCATGACAAGTAAAGAGATTTCAAGTTATAATAAAAAAATGAACTTCGTCAGCATAGATTTTGAAACCGCAAAATACTCACAGGAAAGCGCATGCGCGATAGGTCTTGTTAAATTTATTGACGGAAAAGCATCCGACTCTTTTTATTCACTGATTCGCCCTCCCATTCTCTACATTCGCCCTGATTTTACAAAGCTGCACGGCATTAAAGTTAATGATGTACGGGATGCCCCCACTTTCGCTGATTTATGGGAAAGCGTTATAAAGCCCTTTATCGGCGCTTTCCCCCTGGCAGCCCACAATGCCGCTTTTGACATGGGGGTACTCAAAGCTGTTCTTGGATGGTATAAACTGGATATCCCGCCATTATCCTATTTTTGCACCTGCAGCCTTGCTCGCCGCTCTTTTCTGGAACTTAAACATTACTCACTACCCTCACTTGCACAAAATTTCGGCATAGTCTACAACGCCCACAACGCCCTTGACGACGCTCTAACCTGCGGAAAACTGGTGCAACTATCAGCCGAAGAATTCTCATGTGAAAATATTGATGATCTGCTGGCAGCAGCAGGGATTAAGATGAAGGTATTAAAATGATTTCGGAATCTTTGTTATTACATGCTCGTACCATGCTTCAAATTCCGGATCTTCTTGTTGGAATTCTTTGTTGGCAAGTACGCTAGCGGCGCATTGTTTTATTCCTTCGTCAAAACGGAAATTTGCGCAAAAACCTGGCGCAAGGTATTTTAATTTTGAATTGTCAAAAACTACGGTATTGGCTTTATCTCCGTGAAGTGCTGCCCTAAAATCGTAAAGTCCAATGGCGCATTCGGCAAGGAAATCGCTTGCGGCATACACTGCTTTTAATTCTACATTTAGGGCATTTGCAATAATATAGAAAATCTGGTTCCATGTAAGGCTTTCGTCTGAAGTGATATGTACGGACTCTCCAATTGCGTGAATATTGCCCATCAGTCGCACAAAACCGCGCGCAAAATCGCTGTGATGGGTCAATGTCCACAGGCTGGAACCGTCGCCATGTATGATAACCGGTTTGCCTTCCAGCATTCTTTTTATAACCGGCCAGCTTCCTTTTTTACCATGAAAAGCGACCGGTATTTTTCTGTTATCGTATGTATGGCTGGGACGGACAATGGTTACCGGAAAGCCGGAATCCCGGTACTTATCCATAAGAAAATTTTCGCAGGCGATTTTATCTCTTGAATACTGCGAGAAAGGATTAGCCAACGGAGTGCTTTCGGTTATAATGTATGAAGATAGCGGTTTTTGATAAACCGATGCAGAAGAGATAAAGATAAATTGTTTGCAAAGACCATTGAAAATATTAAAATCTTTTTCGACATGTTCAGTAAAATAACCTATAAAATCTACAACAACGTCAAATTGTTTTTGACCGCTGTTTGCAAGCGTATTTATCAGTTTTTCCCTGATAATCGTGTAATCCTGGGTTCTAATATCGCATTCAATGTGATTAAAAAACATACCGTCCATTGCGCTTTTTCTGTTTCCACGGTTAAGCAGATAAAGTTCCCACCCCGATTGTATAATCAGTTTTGAAATAGCAGTAGAAATTGTTCCTGTTCCGCCAATAAATAGAATTTTCATAATTAGCTACAGATTAATCGTTTTATCGTATTTTGGGAAGATATGCTGCTGCCAAAAAGTCCGCTTTTTTCCTATAATTTTGCTTTTTTTTACTTTACAGATCGCCAAAAGTACAATAAAATTTACGTAGCGGATTAAACTCTCGCCTTTTCAAGCTGTTTTTTAACAGTGTTGACATTGCTGGGTTTAATGTGCCCGAAAGGACGAGCATAAGGAGAGTGAGCTTTATTATGAAAACGATATTTGTAGTAGACGACAGTGATACTAACCTTTCAATGGCAGAAGCGGTACTGGAAGACCAATATCGTGTCATGACTATGCCGTCTGCATCAAAAATGTTTGCTCTTTTGGAGAAAATTACCCCGGATTTGATCCTTTTGGACATAGAAATGCCCGAAATGGACGGGTTTGAGACACTTGTTAAGTTAAAAGCTGACAATTATTGGCAGGATGTACCGGTTATGTTCCTTACCGGCCGCAATGACGCGGAAATTGAGGCAAAAGGCTTTGAGATTGGGGCAATAGATTTTATCACAAAACCGTTTTCGGCGCCCGTTTTGTTAAACCGGATAAAAACCCATCTGGATATAGATGAAATTATACGCGAACGCACCTCCCAGCTGCACAGGCTTCAAAACAGCATAATTTCGGTACTTGCGGATATGGTGGAAAACCGCGATAAAGGTACCGGAGGGCATATTGAGCGAACATCAATATATATCAAAATACTAATAGATGAAATGAAAAAACGCGGGTTGTATATCAACGAGATTCAGGGCTGGGATGTGGAAAAAATGATTTCTTCGGCGCGTATGCATGATCTTGGGAAAATCTCAATTACGGACATTATCGTAAACAAGCCGGGCAAACTTACAGAAGAAGAATATGAAACAATGAAAAGCCACGCTATGGAAGGCGAGCGCATTATAGACGAGATTATTTCCAGAACAGGAGAGGGAGAGTTCCTGCGTAACGCGAAACTGTTTGCCGGCACACATCATGAAAGATGGGACGGTAAGGGGTATCCGCGCGGGCTGAAAGAAACGGAAATTCCGCTGCAGGGGCGTATTATGGCAATTGTGGATGTTTACGATGCGCTTGTGTCGGATCGTCCCTATAAAAAAGCGTTTACCAATGAAGAAGCGGTCGAGATTATTATGCAAAACTCCGGCTCTCATTTTGATCCAAAAATTGCCCAGTTGTTTTATGAAATTAAAGATGCAATAGACAAGGCAAAGGTTTATCTATGATTAAAGTAATCTTTAAAAAATTGATTGCTTTAATATCTCATGTTCAGGTATTATCTGTTGTTTTGGCGTTTGCATTGATGGTTTTTCTCAGCTACCATTATATGAGCGGAATTGAGCGCAAACATTTGTTCGGCAATGTAAATACGGCAATCGAAAATACCCAAAAAAATATAAATACAGATCTTTTGGAACCCCAGGCTGCATTGGGGATAATCGCGGAAAATATTAAAAATATGATTTTGCAGAATGCGTCTTCCGGCGCAATTCATAATTATTTGGTGAATACAACAGGATACATAACCACAAATGAACGGCTGATGTCCTATGTAACTTCTGTTTACGGTTATTTTGATGTATTTAACGGATTATTTTTAACAGGTGTAAACTGGACTCCGCCCGATAATTTTATTCCGCAGACCCGTCCGTGGTTTTCTACGGCAGTTGAAGCAGGCGGAAGAATCGGGGTTTCGCAGCCGTATATAGATGCTGTTTACGGCAATACTACTCTGTCATTTTCCCAGTGCATTTTTGATGAAAACGGAAACCGGCTGGGAATAGTATGTCTTGATATATCAATCAGCAGAATTCAGGAATATGCGGTTAATACATTTGTAACGGAAGACAGCTACGGGATTCTGTTTGATAAGGATTTTAATGTATTGGCTCATCCTCATCCGGCATATATAGGCAGAAATATAGAACTTATGAATGACGGTGTGGCTATAAAAAATGATTTGGTTCAGGGAAAAGAAATTAATGAGCTAAAGGTAAGAGATTACAACAATAACGAAGCGGTCGGGTTTATTCGCCAGCTGGATAACGGATGGTATCTTGCCATAATTGCCTATGCCGATAAATATTATCATAGTTTAAGGGAAATAGGATTAATACTTATTGCATTGGGAACAATGCTGGCAGTCGCTCTTATTTCCATTTTGTTAAGCGTCATTATCGGGAGAAAGAAAGCAGAAGAACGAACGCAGATAATGCTGGATGCGACTCCTCTCTGCGCTAATTTTTGGGATAAAAATTATAAAGTTATAGATTGTAATTTAGAGGCATATAAATTATTTGAGCTGTCAAGCAAAAAAGAATACATTGATGTGTTTGACAAATTATCGCCTGAATATCAGCCGGATGGAAGGCTGTCTAGCGAAAAATCATTTGAGTTTCTTAAAAAAGCGTTTTCTGACGGCTACTGCCGTTTTGAATGGATGCACCGGAAATTAAACGGAGAAACAATACCATGCGAAATTACGCTGGTGCGCGCTAAATACAGAAATCAATATATGGTCTGCGGTTATTCCCGCGATTTACGCACTCTTAAGGCATTAATGGCAAAAATGCGCGAGGCGGATGAATGTACGCAGGTTATTTTTGATGCTACTCCCCTTAGCTGTTTTATGATAGATAAAAATTCAAAAATTCTGGAATCAAATCAGGAAATAGAAAGATTATTCGGGCTTACAAATAAAAAAGAATTTATAGACCAGGTTTTTGACTTTTTTCCGGAATTTCAGCCTTCCGGTTTAAAATCAACTTTTGCCATTAAAGGATATATAGACGAAGCATTTGAAGAGGGTTTTTGCCGTTTTGAATGGATGCATCAGAAAAAGGACGGAGAGCAGATTCCTACGGAAGTTTCGCTTGTTCGCGTTAAATTCAGGGGAGAATACGCGGTTGCGGGGTATATCAGGGATTTAAGAGAAATAAAAGCGATGATTGCCGAGATGCGCAGGGCGGAAGTAGCGGAAGAGAGCAATAAGGCAAAGAGCGACTTCCTCGCGAAAATGAGCCATGAAATCCGCACTCCCATGAACGCAATAATGGGTATCACGGAAATTCAGCTGCAGGACAATACGCTTCCGCTTGTTACAAAAGAAGGGCTTGAAAGAATATATAATTCCGGTGACTTATTGCTTGGTATTATTAACGACATACTGGATTTATCCAAAATAGAAGCTGGGAAACTTGAACTTGTAACAACCCAGTACGAAATAGCAAGTTTGATTCACGACACTGTAAAATTAAACATTTTACGCTACGAAAGCAAACCAATTGATTTCAAATTGATTGTAAACGAAAATATTCCTGCCGCTCTTATAGGAGACGAGCTGCGGATAAAACAAATTTTAAATAACCTGCTTTCCAACGCGTTTAAATATACTCAGGAAGGTCAGATAGAATTCACTCTTTCTGTTGAACCTCAGGAAGACGCCGGTTTAATGTTGATTTTCCGGGTAAGTGATACAGGACAGGGAATGACTTCGGATCAGGTGCGTAAGCTCGGTGAAAAATTCAGCCGCTTTAACATGGAGACAAACCGTAAAACAGAAGGTACAGGTCTTGGCATGAATATTACGCGCAATTTGATTCAATTAATGAACGGCAGTATTGAAGTAGAAAGCACTCCCGGTCTTGGATCTGTGTTTACCGTTAGTTTGCCGCAAGGCTATATCAATTCCGATCCGATTGGCAGGCAGCTTGCGGAAAATCTGATGAAACTGAATTTAAAGAATACTACAAAGATGAGAAACGCGCAGATAACACAGGAGTATATGCCGTACGGAAATGTTCTTGTTATTGATGATGTAGAATCTAATCTTTATGTCGCAAGAGGTCTTCTCGCGCCTTATGGTATTACAGTAGATACCGGATTAAGCGGTTTTGAAGCGATAGACAGGATTAGAGACGGCGTTGTATACGATATTATTTTCATGGATCACATGATGCCCAGAATGGATGGTATAGAAGCCGTAAGAATTATACGCAGCCTTAATTATTCAAAGCCCATTGTAGCGTTAACAGCAAATGCTCTTTCCGGGCAGGCAGAAATATTTTTAAATAACGGTTTTGATGATTTTATTTCCAAGCCGATAGATATCCGTCAGCTTAATACCGTGCTTAACAAGCATATTCGCGACAGGCAAACGCCGGAAGTGCTGGATAATGCCCGCAGACAGAAAAATATGCTTTATGCGGCAGGCGGCCATAATATAGCAATCGAACCTCAATTGGCTGAATTTTTTGTACGCGACGCAAAAAAAACCGTAGAAATATTAACTGCAATAAGCGAAAACAACTGCCGCAGGGGAGATGATCTTCCTGCTTTCCTTATCAATGTCCATGCAATGAAAAGCGCTCTTGCAAATGTAGGGGAGAGCGAACTTGCCATGGAAGCGTCAAGGCTGGAACAGGCAGGGCGCGAGCAGAATATCAATCTTATTTTATCTTCGCTTCCTGAATTTCTTGCGTCTTTGTATTCCGTAATTGACAAGCTTTCAGATAATGATGACGAAACATCTGATGAACCCGCAGACGAAGCATCAGATGAATTCCTTAAGGAAAAATTACTTGCAATCCGTTCGGCTTGCTCATCTTTAAATAAAAAGGCAGCCAAAGAAGCTCTGGCAGAAATTAAACAAAAAAACTGGCCTCGTCATATAAGAGATCAGCTCAGCGCCATAGCGAAGCATCTGTTACACAGTGAATTTGAAGATGTTGCGGAAATTGCCGAAAAAATAAAACTATGAAAAAGTATAGAAAACCAATAATTATAATCTCTGCTTTTGTAATTGCCGTATTTATGGTTTTGCCGGTCGTTTTTTTTGTCCGTACTCCTGTGTTAATTGTTATCGAACAGGAATTTAGCAGGTTTTACGGCGAAGAGCGGATCCGCAAAGAAGCGTTTCAGGCTTCGCTTGTCCTGTTCCGCCCTGTCAGAACCGTTGTAGCGGCAAACGACGCAAGTGATGATGTTGTTGCGCTGGCTGTAACTGAAAATTCCGCGAAACCGTTTTGTGTGCTTTTTCCCTTAAGGTTTGCCCGCAGCGCGCGGATTTACCGTGAACAGAATCCGCAAATCCCTGTTGTTATTCTGGAAGGCAGATTCACAGAAGACGACAGTCCGGCTGCTTTTGCCGTTGGCAGATACCCTCAGGATTACTTTTTATATAAAACAGATATAGACAGGGACTTTTACAGGGCAGGGCTTGCCGCTGCCGCTTTTGACAACGGTAAAAACGGCAGAATCATTGTTTTTTTGGAGCAAAATATACATTCTCAGGCTAGGGAAGCGTTTTTACGCGGGGTAAATGAATATAAAAGGCGGGAAGCGCCGGAAAACAATGAAAGACCCACCCCAACCTCCAGTTTTTTCTCGTCTTTTTCTCAATTTTCTGAAACATCAAACATTTCCTGTGTTGTTTTAACCGGAACCGGCATAGAATATCTTGAAAGAAAAACTAAAATCCCTGTTATTTGCTTTACTTGGCTTGCCCCGGATTATATACCCGATAATGTAGCCCTTATTATTAACGATTCCCCATGGTCCCAGGTTGTCCAGGCTGTAAAAATGGCAAAATCCGGGTTACCTCAAGGGTTTATAGAGTCTAAATTTACGTTTATAAATTCCGAAAATATTGACAGCCGATCATTGCATAAAATACTAAAAACATGGTAAAATGTTGAAAATTAGGGGCTTAAGGTTTGACAAAGATAACGCAAACAAATATAATTGAAGTATGTAACTATCAAAGGAGTTAGGGATGAAACAAGGTAGTTTAAAAATTATCTGCCTGATTTTATGGGCATTTATTACGGTTTTTTCAGCTTATGGGCAGGATAAGGCTGTCAGTTGGGAAACAAGGGTTCTGGAATCTTTTAATGGGGATGACGATGCTCCGTACACCTGGAAAACAGTATCCAGCAGGTTTATTTCCACTGTCAGGGATGAAAACGGCGAACCTGTACAGGATAGCGATGGTAACAATACAAAATACCCGCTTACTACCTATGTAGATGCCTGGCCGGCTTCCGCTTTTGGATATAACAGGGATGCCAACAGCACGCCTTTAAGGAGCTTGGGTCTGCACGGTAAGTTCGACCGCAGAGGTTATAACTGGATTGATATGTATCCGGTTTTGGCGGGAGATGATAAACCGTTTGAAATTCCAATTCCGGGCAGAGTCAGTAATATTGATTGCTGGGTATGGGGAGCAAATTTAAGGTACTACATAGAGGTCTTTTTAAGGGATTACAGGGGTGTAATTCATACCCTGCATTTAGGGGACATAGCCTATCCCGGTTGGAGAAACTTAAGGGTTAATGTGCCGAATCATATTCCTCAGGCAAGAAGGACATTGCCTTCTTACGCAGGTCTTACCTTTGTCAAATTCCGTATTTGGACACAACCTACGGAAAGAGTAGATAATTTTTATATTTATTTTAAACAGTTAAAGGTATTAACAGATATGTTTGAAAATCTGTTTGACGGCAATGATTTGGCCGATCCAGCGCATGTTGACAGACTCTGGTCAAACTAAGGAGTATATAAATGAAGAAGTTTTTAATTATTACACTTATCTTTTTTATTGGCGGTTTTCTCTATGCCCAGGAAGTTGGGACACCGGATGCAGACAGGATCGGCATTGAATCCGCTCAGCAGATGATTAGAGAAGTTTCTGTAGACAAGTTTGAAAACGATGGTTTTTGGAGATCTACAATGTCCCGCGACGAAGGTTATACAACAACCAGGCTTTTCAGGGGTTCTCCCGCCGGAAAAGAGCCGATTCCTGAAGAAGAAGGACTTGATATCCCGGATGATTATGTATTGGGTACAAGGGTAGATTTTCTGCGCAGAGGATATAACAGTTTTATTATTTATCCGGTACGCCCCATTCCAATTGAAGGTATAACAAAAACCATAACTTTGTGGGTTGCAGGACGTAATTTTAACCATGAACTTTACATATTAATCGAAGATTTTTTCGGCAGAAAATATGAATTCAGCATGGGTAAACTTAATTTCATGGGTTGGCAGAAATTGTATGCTACCATTCCACCTGCTCCGGATGATGGATTAAGCGGCGTAGTACAGCGAAGCTACCATTATCAAAACCACTTTGGCATTAAAGTTATAGGTTTCCGTGTTGATTGTGACCCGTTAGAGTCAAGAGGCAGCTATTACATTTACTTTGACGATCTTCGCGCAAATACCGACCTCTTTTCAGAGCATCACCGTGATGAAGACGACATGGTTGATGGCTGGTAAAAAACAATATCTGACCTGATCGCTTTGCGGTCAGGTCATTTTTTTTATGCAATTAGCCGGAAAAAGCGCCTCCCCCGGAGCGGCGGTTGGCAGCGTTTATATTTACTATAAAGAACAAATCATTCCTTTAGAAACTCCAATAAAAGAAGAAGAAAAACAGGGTCATTATTCGCGTTATCTTTCTGTAAAAGAGCAGGCAAAACTGGAGCTTGAAGAGTACAGGATTTCTTTGCAGAAAATCGACCCTGCAAAAGCTGAAATTTTTAAGGCGCATCAGGAAATTGTTGATGATATTATTATTAACGAAGAAATCCCTGCAAGAATATTAAATAATTTATGGTCCGGAGATTGGGCAATTTACCATGTTTATGATACAGTTCTTGCTGTATTGCGGCAGGCGCCCGATCCTTTAATTGCAGAGCGGACTGCCGATTTTGAAGATGTCCGCTCCCTGTTGCTGCGGCTTTGGTACGGACAAAAGAATGAAGATTTAACCTCCTTTAAAGAACCTGTTATTATTGCCGCTTATGACCTTAAACCTTCAGATACCGCAAGTTTAGACAAAGACAAAGTATTGGCAATTCTTACGGAAACAGGCGGACAAACAAGCCATACCGCGATTATAGCAAGAAGTTACGGGATTCCCTGCGTTTTGGGCATAGAAGGTCTTATGGGGCTTGTAAAACAGGGGCAGAATGCCGCGGTTAATGCCGCAGAAGGAACCGTAATCCTTGATCCTGATGATGATACCAAAAATAAATTTTTAATAAAAATGAATGAATTTCGCCTGGATAGGGAAGATGCCGAAACTTTCCGGTTCACCGAATGTTGTATTTCCGGGGAAAAAATTGATATTGGGGTTAATATTTCCAATACAGATGAATTGGATGCGGCAAATTATGCTGATATGGCAGGTCTTTTCCGGACAGAATTTTTATTTTTAGGACGCAGTTCGCTGCCAACAGAAGAAGAGCAATTGGCTTGCTACCGCAAAGTTTTGGAAAGTTTCGGCAAAAAGCCGGTGATACTGCGTACTCTGGATATTGGCGCAGATAAAAAACTCCCGTATATGAATATAAAAAACGAAGAAAACCCTTTTTTGGGAAATCGGGGTTTAAGGTTCTGTTTAAATAACCCGGATATTTTTAAAACACAGTTAAGAGCGGCTTTGCGCGCTTCTGTATACGGTAATCTTTGGCTAATGCTTCCAATGGTTAGTTCTCTTGATTGTATTCGCAGGGCAAAAGAGCACATTGGCGCAGCAAGGGATGAACTTGCCAAAGAAGGCAAAATGTCCCGTGTTGTAAAAATCGGTATCATGATAGAAGTTCCCTCTATCGCGCTTATCTGTGATCTTGCCGCAAAAGAAGTCGATTTTGCCAGCATAGGGTCAAATGATTTATGCCAATATCTGTGCGCAGCCGACAGAATGAACGCGCAGGTGGATAGTTATTATCAAAGTTATCATCCTGCTATGTTTAGGCTAATTAAGGATGCAGCCGCGTCTTTTGCGAAGGAAGGAAAACCGCTTTCTGTCTGCGGAGAAATTGCAGGTGACCCATTGGCGGCTCCTGTATTGCTGGGGCTAGGAATAAGAAAACTCAGTATGGGATCTGTTTCCATTGCGGCAGTAAAACGCAAAATAAACTCAGTTTCTGCCGAAAAAGCAAAAGAAATAGCAGAAACAGTCTTAAAATTACCAACCGCCGCCGAGATAGAACGTTTTCTTAGAGACTTTAATTAAGAATTCTTTTCATATATCCAGGCATTTTTCTTTTTACAAACGCGTTTTACAAGCTTCATTTTAGTCAGTACATAAAGGGCTTTTTGGACAGTTGGTTTTTTTATACCTGTTTGTTGTGACAGGGAGGAGACAGTGAACTCTTCGCCTTTTTTAAACGGGATAAAACGCAGGTAATCGGCTTTTTTATTCAATGTTATTCTTCCGTGCCAGACGGATAATTCCTTGTCCTGGATGCTAATTCCGCCCCGTCTCCATGAACCTTTGCCGTTTTTTACGCGTTTTTCTATGATATCAGCCATTACAAGTTCAATTGTTACGCCTTTTGTAAGCGGCAGTTCGGGGGCGTAAAGCAACGCGTTAAAAATGTCCCAGGGTGAGCCTTTTTTTGGGCTTTTTCGCCTGTAAAGAAATGTACCGTCCTGCGCATATACTTCGATTTTTTTTGAGACAACAATAGGGTGAATAATCCGTACCTTGCCGCAGGATGTAAATTCTTTAATCTTTTTTTTAAGAGGTCCAAAACTGCCTGTCTGTACCTCGATATATTCGCCGCAGGAGTTTATCCCGTCCGCTATATATTCACCAACTGCTTCTTCTGTTTTTCCGCCGGGTCCTACATACTGGAATTTTAATGTACGGTGTAAAGAACTTTCATTTTTAATTCCAATGGAATTATTCATTTTCCCCCGCTGCAATATTCAATTAATTCATCCGCGCCGAGCAATTCCAAAAAATGATATGTTCCGCTTGAGCCTTTTTTTTCATCGGTTTTTATTCCTGCAACCCTGAACGCAATCATTTTATTTGTCGGCAGGGGAGGGGAAAGGACATTGCCGTTCATGTCCACAAGGGCGTTAAAAGGCAGGCGTCTTTCTATTTCCTGAATATCGCCTTCCGGGAAGACAATGAAGTATTCGCTGATATACATTCATAAATCATAACTTATGCGTCAAAATGGTGCAATTATCCCATTCTACTACATGAATGTATAGGAATATTAGCAATTTTTTCATGAAATTTAACAAAAAAAAACTTATTTTTATTGACATCCCTTTTTTTTATGTTAGAATGATTAAAATCCCATAGTTGATGGGAAATTATGGGGATAAATGGGGGATTGTGGGAGATGGCATTACGGGGCAGAACTAATGTGTCACTCGATGAAAGATCACGTTTAACTTTACCCGTTCAATTACGGGAAGAGTTAGGTGATAATAATTTATTTATTTCCCAGGGTCTCGGTAAAAGTTTGTGGCTCTTTGGTTCTGCCGCATGGTATGAAAAAGTAGAAGGAACTGTATCAAAAAATTCAGAGCTTTTTTCTGAACAGGATCAATTGGTGGTTAGGGAATATATAAGCCCTTCACATGAAATAAAAATTGACAAAGCGGGGAGAATTCTTATTCCCGAAGATCTTCGGGAATACGCGGGGATTACAAAGGAATGTAAAGTTGTAGGTATGCTTGACCATATTGAAATTTGGGATTTGGGGCTTTTCCAGGAATATCAAAGTAATCCAAACAGGGCGGCAGAAACAAAGCAGGCTTCAGAAGCGCTTAGCAGGCGAGTCAGGGACGAAAAAGGGAGAAAAGTATGACTATGAATTATGCCCATACTCCTGTAATGCTCAATGAATGTCTCAGTTTTGTATCTGATAAGGATAATGTTCTTTTTGTCGACGCAAATACCGGAGAAGGCGGACATAGTTTTGCATTTCTTTACAGGTTCCATAAATTAAAGGTAGTCTGCATAGATGTTGACAATGTTATTCTAGAAATTGCCAAAAAACGCCTGGAGCAATTTTCTGATCGTACTTATTTTTATAATGAATGGTCTTATGATTTCTTTACCGGCTATCCATCTGAATTAAAACGCCCGGATTACATTCTTTTTGATTTGGGGATTAGTTTTTTTCATTATAAATTAAGCGCCAGAGGCTTTAGTTTTGAAAAAAATGAGTTTTTGGATATGCGCCTTGACACTAAGGAAAGCGGGTTAACCGCGGCAGATCTTGTCGCGCGTTTACCGGAAAAAGAACTTGCGGATTTAATTTATAACAATTCCGGGGAACGTTTTTCCCGCCGTATTGCTTCTTTTATCGCTTGCGAAAGGCAAAATTCCGCGATTACGACTACTTCGGCTCTTGCCGATTTGGTCCAAAGAGCCGTACCTGCTTCTTACAGGCACGGACCTATACATCCTGCAACCAGAACTTTTCAGGCTCTGCGTATTGCGGTGAACGGGGAGTTGTCAGGGCTCCATGCTCTCCTTGAGGCGGCGTTTAGGTCACTTGAGCACGGAGGGAAGCTCTTGGTAATTTCGTTTCATTCGCTGGAAGATAGAATCGTAAAGAATTTTATTAAAGCGCTGAATAAAAATTGCATCTGTCCGCAAAATGCGCCGATATGTAACTGTAGGGGATTGCGCTCAGCTAATGTGCTGACAAAAAAGGGCATAACGCCTTCAAAAGAGGAGCTAGCGCAGAATCCTCCGTCCAGAAGCGCCAGATTGCGTGTTATAGAAAAAATATCAGACGGGGATAGTAATGATTAAAAAGTATATTTTGCTCTATTTAATGGTATTTACTATACCGCTTTTCCTTGGTCTGTTGGTTTGGCAGTCAAACAGGTACCAAAACCTTAGCAAAGATCTGGTGCGTCTTGAACAAACGCAAAAAGAATGGATAGAAAGCAATAAAAAACTGGTTGCAGGTATTGCGGAATATTCTTCTGCGCAAAGAATCGATTTTTTGGCAAAAAACCAGCTTAATTTACGTAAAATACAGCCTGAGTATTATTTACAGGTCAGAGTAATGGGGGGGAAGGGGCATGAGTACTGACCTTTTTGGCTTTGATGAATTGACCCGTCTTTTAAACTGCCGCTGTTTCTCCTTTTGCGGTATAAATGGTTTTTCTTCCGTAGCAATTGATTCACGCGCTGTCAGGGAAGGCTCTCTCTTCTTTGCGCTTCCCGGCAATGTTTGCGATGGGCATGGCTTTGTATCTGACGCTTTTAATGCAGGCGCTGTTGGAGCTGTGGTTGAAGCTTCCAAACTGGATAGTTTTAATCTTGTAAATATCGCAAAAGATGCAAAAAAAGTTTTGCTTGCGGTAGAAAATACGCTGAAAGCCCTGCAGGATAGCGCAAGGTTATACCTTGAAAAATTTAATAACATTATAAAAGTTGGAATTACAGGTTCCAGCGGCAAAACTACCGTAAAAGAAATAACAGCCGCTATTATATCCTGTGAAAAAAATACTGTTATGAATAAAGGCAACCTTAATTCCGAGACCGGGCTTCCTCTTTCTGTTTTTGAAGTCCGCTCCTCCTGCGAAGTTGGAGTTTTTGAACTTGGCATGAACCGCCGCGGCGAGATTTCTGAAATCGCGAATGTTTTAAAACCAAACATCGCTCTGGTAACAAACATAGGTTCTGCCCATATCGAATATTTCGGCACTAAAGAAAAAATACTTAACGAAAAAAAATGTATTTATAATTATTTGTCGCATAATGATATTGCGCTGGTTCCGGCAAATGATGAATATTCAAAAGAGCTTTCTTCCGGTATAACAGGCAATGTAAAATTTTACGGCTCGCAGAATTTTAAAGAGCTTGAAGGTGTACGCAGTCTTGGTCTTGACGGTACTGAAATTATCTGGGCGGGAGAAAAAATTAACTTTGCCCTTCCCGGAAAACACTGTCTGGATGATGCAATGGCTGCAATTGCCATTGCAAGAGAAATTCCTGTCAGCAATAAAGCCATAAAACAGGGTCTTGAATCTGTTAAACCTCTTTTTGGCAGGCTTGAAATTTTAAGGGATTGCGATAGGGGTACAACCGTTATCCGTGATTGTTACAATGCAAACCCTGAATCAACTGCGAAAAGCATAGAATTCTGCGATTCTGTCATCTGGCAGGGCAGAAAAATATATGTAATTGCCGACATGCTGGAACTGGGCGAAAAATCAAAGCAAGCCCACATGGAACTTGGCTCTCTTTTATCAGAATCAAATGCGGATAAAGTATTTCTCTTTGGCAAAGAAATAGAAGCCGCTGCAGCCAGTATTAAAAGTGCGTTTTTTTATACAGATAACTTTAATGATCTTTCCTCTGCACTTAATAGTTATGTGCAAAAAGGAGATCTTGTTCTTTTAAAAGGTTCTCGCGGTCTTGCGCTTGAACGATTAACTCCAATGTTAACGGGGGGTGTGTAATGGTACTTGAATTTTTTGATGTATTATTCAATTATTTTACTCCATTTCGTGTTTTTTCGTATCTTACATTCAGAAGCGCTTTTGCCGCTCTTACTACACTGCTGATTTGTTTTATCTTTGGCGGAAGAATTATTGAATTTTTAAGGACTTTAAAAATTGGACAGAATATCCGCCAGGACGGACCGCAGACGCATCTGATTAAAACCGGAACGCCTACAATGGGCGGAATATTTATAATAATGTCTGTTGTAATTGCAATGCTGTTTTGGGGAGATTTGCGGAATAAAACAATATGGATAACGATGGGAGCTTTTTTGGCATTCGGCGCTATTGGTTTTATTGACGATTTTCTTAAAGTTAAGCTTCACAGCTCCGGAGGACTTCCTGCATGGGCAAAATTGGCAGGGCAGTTTTTTGCTGCGATTATTATTGTTTTAATTATTTATTTTACAGGTAATGAAGAAACAACAGTGCTTTATATTCCTTTTTTTAAAGATCCTGTTTTGGATTTAGGCTGGCTGTGGATACCTTTGGCAGTATTGCTTATTGTAGGAGAATCAAACGCGGTAAATTTTTCTGATGGTTTGGATGGTTTGCTGGCAGGTCTTTTAATAATTGTTTTTATTACACTTGCAATATTAACTTACATTACAGGACGAATAGATTTTTCTGCATATCTTGGAATACCGTATATTCCGGAGGCGGGAGAACTGACAGTCTTTTGTCTTGCGGCAGCAGGCGCTTGTGTCGGCTTTCTGTGGTTTAACGCGCATCCTGCAGAAGTTTTTATGGGCGATGTCGGCAGCCTTTCTCTTGGCGGAGTTATCGGAGTAATATCGCTTATTACCAAAAAAGAATTATTAATTTTTGTTATAGGAGGAGTTTTTGTTCTGGAGATCGCATCTGTAATAATTCAGGTTGTATCCTTTAAATTGCGAAAGAAGCGCGTATTTAAAATGGCGCCTCTTCATCATCATTATGAATTAATTGGCTGGGCAGAACCTAAAACAGTTATAAGGTTTTGGATATTGGGCGGGCTCTTTGCAATTATAGCCCTTTCAACATTAAAGATTCAATAGGGAGAAATTAATGAGTTATTTTGATGTAGAAAAAGCCAGTCTTTCCCATAACAAAAAAAATGTTCATCTCATTTATTTCTGCGTAATTTTATTGTTGGGAACAGGACTTGTTACGCTTTATTCAGCATCATACTCATTTGCCTCGCGGTTTTTTACAGGCGGATATTATTTTATAATAAGGCAATTGGTTTTTGCGGCTGTTGGAATCGTATTTTTTATTATTCTTTCGAATGTAAATCTTGATATAATACGTAAATTTTCCCTGCCGCTTGTAATTGTAGCATTTGTTTTATGCGCGTTTACTTTTGTTCCAGGCATTGGAATTGAACGTTACGGCGCTTCCCGCTGGATAGAAATTGGATCTTTTACTTACCAGCCTTCAGAGCTTGTTAAAGTTGCGCTTCCTTTATATCTGGCTCACCTGCTAGATAAAAAACGCGATAATCTTGATAATTTTTATTCCGGTATTCTGCCTCCTGTCATTGCGACAAGTTTTTTCTTTGGAATTATTTATCTTCAGAATAATTTTTCTACCGCAGTATTTATTGTTGTAAATGCAATGATAATATTTTTCCTTGCGGGAATGCGCTTTAGGTATTTCTTTGCGGCTATAGGGGTGATAATTCCCGTTTCCGCGCTTTTAATATTTACCAAAGAACACAGGGTAAGGCGCCTGGTGAGTTTCCTAAGGCCTGAGTGGGACCCGCTCGGAGCGGGCTTCCAGGTTAATGCAAGCCGGGACGCGATTATTTCCAGCGGTTTTTTGGGAAAGGGCATTGGAGAAGGAACACGCAAGATATCAAGTATCCCGGAAATCCACTCCGATTTCATTTTTAGCTCCTTCGTGGAAGAGACAGGATTTTTAGGCATTATATTGTTTTTTGTATTGTTTACATGTTTTGCAATACTGGGATACAGAGCGGCATGGACAAGCGATACTGTTTTTAAAAAGCTCCTTGCAGCCGGATTAACAACAATGATTGTATCGCAGGCATTGCTTAATGTCGCGGTTGTTTCCGGGGCATTGCCGGCAACAGGGATACCTCTTCCGTTTTTCTCGGCGGGAGGTTCGTCTCTTTTAACAACTCTTGCCTGCGCAGGGCTTATTACAAATGTAGCCGGAAAAAACAGGAGGGAATTAAATGGGTAATTATTCAAACGTGAATGCGTTTACGGCGGATAATATCAATACTGCAGAAAAAAAATCTGTTAAAAAAATAGAAAAAGGGCTTAAGAGGCTTTTGATTATTGCCGCGATTATTTTTGCAGCTCAGCTGGTTTGGCTTTTGGGAATAACTCCGTTTATTCCGTTCTCTGTAATTGAAGTTCATGGGATAGAAGGGCTTAATCGCTCTTTTATACTTTCCATTTCCGGCATTAATGAAAATTCATCTTTTATTTCTGTGAATGTAAAGGAAATTCAGAAAATACTTTCTAATCATATTCTTGTAGAATCTGCTGTTGTAATGAAACGCTTTCCAGATAAATTATCAATTTTTCTTACTCCCCGTGAAGCAGTCGCGGTTGTTCTTTCCAAAGATGATACAAGGCAGGTTCCGGTTTTTATTGACAGAAACGGCATATTTTTTAAAACAGGCGACGATAAAATGCCGCAGAGCACAGCAGGGCTTATAGTGCTTTCCGGAATAGAAAATCCCCGGCTGAATATGCGCCTGCCCGATGCGCTTGTTTCGCTAACAGCAAATTTAAGTCAAATGGCATCTGATTCGCCTGAGTTATTGTCTGCCATTTCAGAAATACGCATTGAACGTAAAGCATGGGACGGATACGAGCTTGTGCTTTTTCCTGTTCATAGTTCAGTAAGAGTCAGGGTAGAGAATAACCTGACAGAGGATGTTCTTAGGTATATGCTGCTAATGTTAAATGTTGTTGAAGCAGCCGGTAATAAACCGAAAGAAATAGATTTTAGATCGGGTATGGGTTCATACACCATTAATTAGGAGTTATCATGAATAACAGAATTATTACTGCGTTGGATATTGGCTCAACTTATGTACGCGCCGTTATCTGTGAACAGGACCCGGACGGTCTATTAAAAATTATAGGCAGCGGAGTAAGACCGTCAACAGGTTTAAGGCAGGGTGTTGTGGTAAATATCGAAGCTACTCTTCGGGCAATAACCGCAACAATAGAAGATGCAGAAATGATGAGCGGTTTGGAAGTAACAGACTGCTGGACAGGAATAGGAGGAAATCATATAAATGGATTAAACTCCCGCGGTGTTGTTGGTGTTTCAGGGAAAAAGAAAAATTCAAATGAAAGGGAGATAGGCCCTGAAGATATTGAGCGTGTAATAGAAGCTGCCAAGGCAGTTGTGATACCGACAGACAGGCAGATACTGGAAGTAATTCCGCAAAATTTTAAAGTAGATGATCAAAAGGGAATTAGAAATCCAATGGACATGATAGGGGTACGCCTTGAATCTGATGTGCATATCATAACATGCGCTGTTACAGGAGCGCAAAATTTAATTAAATGCGTAAATCGCGCGGGGCTAAGAGTAAATGATTTAATTCTGCAAACTTTGGCAAGCGGGCGCGCTGTCCTGACTCCGGAAGAAATTGAGCTTGGAACTGTGCTGCTCGATATTGGAGGCGGAACTACAGATGTTCTTGTATATGTAGACGGCACTCCGTATTCCACATATACAATTCCCGCTGGCGGTACGCATGTTACAAAGGATATATCAATATTAAAAAATATCTCGCTGGAAAATGCGGAAAAAATCAAAATTGATGCCGGCTGCTGCTGGGAATCAATGATGGATGTTAAAGAAACTGTGATTGTTCCGGGTGTCGGAGGAAGGCCTCCCATGAGTATTCCGCGCTCTCAAATACTTGCGATAATTAAACCAAGAATGGAAGAAATATTTAAACTGGTAAAGCAGCATCTTGATACGCTTAATCTTTCACGTTCTCTTGGCGGAGGCGTAGTATTAACCGGTGGCGGCTCCCAATTATCCGGTGTTGTTGATCTTGCAAACCATATTTTAAGATTACCCGCAAGATTGGGAAGTCCTTTGCAGACGCCGAATTTATCAGGCCTTGTGGAAGAATACCGTATTCCTTCATATGCTACGGCAATAGGACTTATTCTTGAAGGAGAAAAAAGATCAAGGGCAGAACAAAAAGAGTACGCGTCCGATTCGCGTAATCGTGAAAAAATGAACCTTATAGAAAGGCTTAGGGTTTGGTTAAAAGAAGAATTTACATGATTAAAATCATTTAAATAAATACAATGGAGGGGAAAAAATGAATGTTTTAGCAGTACGTGAACTACAGTCACCGCAAATGGCGGTACAAAATGCAGCGCCGCAAGCAGCGCATAATGCGGCGCAGATACTTCAATTTAAAACGCAGGAAGTATCAAAATCACCGTTGAAGCTGGTAACGCCGAACGCTATCTGCGCCGAGAAGGAGTCCGCGCACTACAGGGAAATTGTACCTGCTGTAATTAAGGTAATTTCTTCAGGCGGCGCCGGCATGAATGCTGTTAACCGCATGATCGATGCAAAGTTATCCGGGATAGAATTTATTTCGGCTAACACGGACATCCAGGAGCTCTTAAACAGGAGCAGGGCAGATGTTAAAGTGCAAATCGGCGCAAGAGTAACAGGCGGGCTTGGAGCAGGCGGAAAACCGCAAAGGGGTGAACAGGCTGCAATCGAAGACAGCGAAGCAATTGCCGATGTGCTTAAAGGCGCGAATATGGTATTTGTTACAGCCGGCATGGGAGGAGGGACAGGTACCGGCTCTGCTCATGTTATCGCGAAAATAGCAAAACAGCTTGGCGCTCTTACAGTTGGAGTGGTTACTATGCCTTTTGATTTTGAAGGCCGTTACAAGATGAGTCTTGCAGATGAAGGCATTGAAAAATTACGCGCAGAGGTAGACGCATTAATCGTAATAAGGAATCAGAATTTATTCAAAATTATTGACAGCACAACGCATTACAGCAAGGCATATCTGCTTACAGATGATATTCTGTGTCAGGCTGTACAGGGAATTTCCGAAATTATTACGGAAACCGGATATCAAAATACTGATTTTGCGGATGTTAAGGCGATCATGGAAGGAAAAGGCGATGCTTTAATGGGAATTGGGCTTGGTGCGGGAGAAAACCGCGCAATTGACGCCGTAAATAACGCCATAGATAATCCTCTTCTTGAAGACACCAGTATAGAAGGAGCAACGGGAATTCTTGTTAATATTGTAGGTCCGATGGATATGACTCTTGTTGAAATTCAAAACATTATTAAAACAGTAAAAGATAAATGCGATCAGGATGTGCATCTTATTCCGGGCGTTCGCTATGACAGCAGTTTTGATAATTGTTTTCAGGTAACGGTCATAGCAACAGGTTTTAAAGAGGTAGAACTGCCAAAAATTGAAGAGATGCCTGAGGAAAAACCGCTGGATACAGAATTTATTGATTACAATGAATATGTAATGATGGTAGAAAAAACAAAAAGACCTGAATATCTGTCATGTTTGCCTCCGCGTGAATATAGGGAAGATTTGGAAGTTCCGTCTATAATAAGAAATTATAATTTCAAGATGGAAGAAAAAAGCGTATTGGAATTAACGGAGTAAAATTGAATAATTCTGTGCTTCTTAAAAGATATTGTTCCCGGCTTATGGCAATGGAAAGAAGATCGCTTTTAACAAAAGAGAGCTATCGTTTTGAGATTCGCCGTTTTCTGGAGTATCTTGAAGATAAAAAGACGGCTCTGTCTGATACGGATACAGCCGTTCTTTGTGATTATCTTGCAATGCGCAGAAAAGAGGATAACATAGACTCCAGGTCTGTTGCCAAGGCAATTTCCGCATTAAGATCATTTTTCAGATTTGCGCTGGATGAAAGACTTGTAGATGAAAATCCGGCTGCTATTCTGGAAATTCCAAAACGCAAAGCTACACTGCCTGAAACATTGGATACAAGCGCAATAGAAAATCTTTTAAACCTGATAGATGTAAAAAGCCCTCTGGGCTGCCGTGACAGATGTATTTTTGAGCTTATGTATTCAGCGGGTTTGCGTGTTTCTGAAGCGGAAGGGTTAAACATTAAAGATGTTGATATAACATCCGGTGTCGCCAAAGTCAGGGGCAAGGGAGATAAAGAACGTCTTGTGTTATTCGGAAAGGAAGCCTCAGGTCTTATTCGCCATTATCTTGAGATATCACGCCCGCAGCTTGCAGGAAGCGTTAATAAGAGCCAGGCGCTTTTTATAGGAAGAAGAGGAAAGCGGCTTTCCAGAAAAAGCATCTGGAAAAATTATGTTAAATATACTTCTCTTGCCGGCATCTCATCGCATTTGCATACATTACGGCACAGTTTCGCAACATCGCTTTTAAAAGGAGGGGCAGATCTTAGAACTGTTCAGGAACTTTTGGGGCATACAAATCTTTCTACAACGCAGATTTATACTCATGTGGAAAGAACTATGCTAAAGGAAAATCATCGCAGATTTTTGCCAAAGCTGTGTACAGCACTAAATACAGCACAAGGCAATAAAAAGGTGTGAGAATGATATGAAAAAATTAAAAGAATTTTTAATCGCAATAATTATTCTCTGCGTTGTCGGTTCTCTTGTATATTTTATCTATAAGGGAACAAGCGCAAGGACAAGCAGGGAATTAGCCAGGCGAATGACAGAAATTAGCCCGCGCGGAGGTCCGCCGGAAACAATTGACGGGTTAAGACGGGCAATTGCGTTATACGAAGATCAAATAGAACGCAATGTAAGGGAAGGAGCGCAGACAGGAGTTTACTGGAAAATACTGGCTATGAGGCTTTCCGACAGAAATATGCACAATGACGCGCTTGAAGCATTGGAAAGGGCAATATATTATAATACAGATGATGCTGTCCTTTATTATTTAACAGGCGTTTCCGCAGGCTCTGTCGCAAAATCTATAGTTGGATTTTCTGTTAACGCAGAAAGGGAACGCGAGCATTTTTATAATCTTGCGGAAAAATCATATTTACGGGCTTTAGAGCTTGATATTACGTATACAAGACCAATGTACGGACTTGGCATATTATATGTTTTTGAGCTGGATCGTCCTTCTGACGCAATAGCTCATCTGGAGCGTTATCTGCAAATAATACCATCTGATATTTCTGCCATGTTTGTTCTGGCAAGAGCAAATTTTATGCTGGAAAATTACTCGCGCGCAATAGAAATATATGACAGAATAGCAGATCGAAGCAAAGATAAAAATATCAGGGAAGAAGCGTTAAATCTAAAAGATGTTATTCAGGGGATGAGATATGAATGAAAGATGTTTTGAAGATTTGGTTATTTCTCTTTTACCGGGTCTTAGGCTTACAGAAAGAATAGTTCTTCTGCAGGTGTTTGACAGTGTAGACAAATTATTTGTACAATCAAAAAGAGACATAGAATTAATCTTAAATAGAGAATTACAATATTTTTGGGATATAACAGAAATAATTGAAAAAGCAGGCCGTATTGATACAATTTGCAAAATGAAATCAATTAAATGGGTGTCATGGACAGATGATGAATACCCGCCGCTTCTAAGGGAATGCTATGATCCGCCTGCTGTTATATTTTACAGAGGCATATTGCCGAACCCGGAAAAATCACTTTTGGGTATGGTAGGGACAAGAAAGCCAAGCCCTCAGGCGGCAGAACAGGCATATAAGATTGCAGGTAATTTATCCAGGCTGGGTGTGTCTGTTGTTTCCGGTCTTGCGCTTGGAATAGACGCGATGGCGCACAGGGGAAACCTTGTAAGCGGTTCTCCCGCGTATGCTGTGTTAGGTTCAGGTATAGATGAAATATATCCTGCATCCAACAAACCTTTGGCAAAACGGATACTTGATTCCGGCGGAGCGATTATCTCCGAATATCCTCCGGGATTTCCGCCTGCAAAATGGACTTTTCCCGCGAGGAACAGGATAATTGCGGCATTATCCCGCAGTGTATTAATTGTTGAGGCGCCCCATAAATCCGGCGCTTTAATAACAGCGTCTTTTGCGCTGGAACAGGGAAAGGATCTTTGGGTTGCATCGGCAGGTGTGGAAGAAGGTTCCTATGACAGATTGGGTACTATCAAACTGGCAAACGACGGAGCGGAAGTTATTCATTCAGCATGTGATGTGCTGGAGAAATGGAATGTTGATGCAAGTTGTGAACATTCTCATGAAGGATTAACAAGCACAGGAGAATTAATTTCTTCTATGGCAGATTTTTTAAAAATTGATATTTAAGGATTTTGTATGGTAAAAGAAAAAACAGCGAAGAAAAGCGCCGGAAAAAAGAAAAGTTTGCAAAAACAGGAAAAACAAATTCTTGTAATTGTAGAATCTCCGGGAAAAGTAAAGACTATAGAGAAATATCTGGGTCCCAGTTATAATGTTAAAGCGTCTATGGGGCATTTGATAGACCTTCCAAAATCAAGGACAGCGATAGATGTGGAACATAATTTTGAACCTGAGTATATTACTGTGCGCGGACGGGCAAAAATATTAAAAGAACTGCAAACAGACGCCAAAAAAGCCGGAAAAGTTTTGCTGGCATGCGATAATGATCGCGAGGGTGAGGCGATTGCCTGGCATTTAAAAAACGCCATCATAGCAAAGTCCAAAGATGTTCCCATAGAACGCATCAGTTTTAACGAGATAACGCCTCAGGCTGTTAATGAAGCTGTTCTTAATCCGCGCACTATAGATGAAACAAAGGTAGCCGCTCAAAAAGCGCGCCGTGTTCTTGACAGGCTTGTTGGCTATCATCTTTCTCCTCTTCTCTGGAAAAAAGTAAAAAACGGTCTTTCTGCGGGGCGTGTACAATCTGTTGCGCTTCGTTTAATTTGCGAACGTGAAAAAGAAGTAGAAAGCTTTATCCCGGATGAATACTGGACGCTGGAAGCCGATTTTAAAACAGGAAAAACAATTTATACAGCGCAGCTTGTTTTATGGAACAACAGCAAGCCGGAACTTAAAAACGAAGCCGAAGTAAAAGCCATTATCGACAAAATCAGCAGCAATGAATGTATTGTTTCTGATATTCGCGAAACAGATAAAACCATAAGACCCAAAGCGCCGTTTACCACTTCGCAATTGCAGCAAACCGCGGCAAACAGGCTTGGTTTTACATCACGCAAGACAATGCAGGTTGCACAGCAGCTTTATGAAGGCGTTAATATCGGCTCTTCAAGAGTTGGTCTTATTACCTATATGCGCACCGACAGTGTCCGTATCGCGAATTCCGCTCTTGAGGATGTGCGCGGCTGGCTGGAAAAAAATTACCCAAATGAATTGCCGCCAAAAGCAATTGAATATACAGTTGGCAAAAATGCCCAGGATGCTCATGAAGCAATACGTCCTACATATACTGAATATACCCCTGAGTCCATAAAAGAACATCTTACAAAAGATCAGCTTCGTCTTTATACAATTATTTGGGAAAGATTTGTATCAAGCCAGATGAATAACGCAAAGAGCAGGACTGTAAGCGTAGATATCAAGGTTAAAGCAGACAGTGACGAAGGTATTTTCCGTATCAGCGGAACAAGATTGCTGGAAAAAGGTTTTTACAAGGTAGTAAAATTACTGTCTTCCAAAGAAGATAATTCCGGCTCCTGCCCGCTTCTTAAACCGGGCGATAAAGTGAATGTAGAAAAGTTCAGAAGCGAACAGCACTTTACGCAGGGACCTGCGCGTTATTCGGATGCTTCAATTGTGCGTACTCTGGAAGAAAAAGGAATAGGGCGCCCTTCTACCTATGCTTCAATAATTTCTGTATTGCTGGATCGTTATTATGTTACGCGCTCCAATAAACAGCTCGTTCCCACTATTTTGGGAAAACTGATTAATGAAGTGCTTGTAGAACATTTTACGCTTTATGTGGATGCGGATTTTACAGCATCAATGGAAAACAAACTGGATAAGGTAGAAGAAAATCAAATTAGCTGGCCTGAGATGATCAGGGAATTCTGGAATCCTTTTAAATCTACTGTAGATGAAGTTACAAAAACAATTGAATCGTATAAGGGAACTTTGGATGAAGAAACTGAGCATGAGTGTGAAAAATGCGGCAAAAAGCTGATGAAAAAGCTCGGCCGTTTTGGGTTTTTTCTTGCGTGTTCGGGATTTCCTGAATGCCGCAATACCAAATCAATTCCGCTTGCAAAATGCCCAAAATGCCAGGGCGATGTAGTTGCGAGAAAAACCAAGGGCAGAGGAAAGGAATTCTACGGCTGTACAAATTACCCGGAATGTGATTTTATCAGCCATTTTAAACCTACCAATCAAAATTGTCCAAAATGCAATTACTTTATGGTAGAAAAATACGACAAGAAAAACGGATCTCACAAATTGTGTATTAATCCTGAATGTGATTATCTTCACAGCGCAGAAGAAGAATAGGAGAATTGGGAATTAGGTATGATGGATGAGAAAAGATTAAAAAATTTGGATTCTCTTGCGGTGACGGAATATCTTTCTTACCTTGAGGCGGTAAAGGGATGTTCTAAAAAAACCATAGAAGCCTATGCAAATGATCTTTTCCGCTATGCCAATTACTGCGCGAATCTGGATATAAAGCCGGATAACGCTTCGTCTTATGAAGTGCAGAGTTTTATCGCAGATTTATCTTCTGATAATTTAAGCGCGGTAAGTGTTAACAGATGCCTTTCTTCCATACGCGGATTTTACCGCTGGCTTTTGTGGTTAAAAAGGAGAACAGATAATCCCTGTACATCCCTGTGTAATGTAAAAACGCCTCATAGGCTGCCTGTGGTATTATGGGAAAATGAAATGGCGGATTTTGCGGAGCTGCCTGATACATCCGGCATTTTATGGCCGCAAAGGGATAAAGCATTAATTATGGTTATGTATTCTGCGGGACTGCGTATTTCTGAAGCCGCTTCCATTAAAATGGAAAATATTTCTGAGGCTCTTGATGAAGCGAAGATAACCGGAAAAGGAGGAAAACAGCGTTATGTGTTTTTTTCCGGCGAAGCAAAATCCGCTGTTAAGGAATATCTTCCGTTCAGGAAAGAATGTTTAAGAATGGCTGGAGTTAATGAAAAAAAAGAAGCGCTTTTTATAAGCAGAAAAGGAAAATCAATCTCTGTTTCCGGAATACGATGGATAATAAGCAGTTATGCAAAATATTCAACGCTTGGAAAAAATATCCATCCGCATGTATTGCGCCATAGTTTTGCAACTCATTTGGTTAACTCAGGCTGTGATGTACGCGTGGTTCAGGAGATGCTGGGTCATTCAAGTATTTCCACTACACAGCGTTATACGCATGTAAATCTGGAAAATTTAAAGAAGGTTTATGCCGCAAGCCATCCTCATGCGAGGAATAATAATGAGAAGACAGGAGTGTAATATGAAAGAAAAAGTCGAGTTTCATTCTACTACCGTAATTGCCGTAAGAAAAGACGGCAAGGTAGCAATGGCAGGGGATGGCCAGGTAACTATGGGTAATACCGTAATGAAAAACAACGCGCGTAAGGTAAGGCGTCTCATGGACGGAAAAGTGCTTTGCGGTTTTGCCGGAGCGACAGCGGATGCATTCACTCTTTTTGATCGTTTTGAAGGAAAACTTAAAGAATACTCAGGCGATCTTTTAAGATCTGCCGTGGAACTGGCAAAAGACTGGCGGCTGGATCGAATGTTAAGGCGGCTTGAAGCATTGTTATTGGTAGCGGATGCTTCCAAGACCCTGCTGATTTCCGGTACCGGAGATGTAATTGAACCTGCCGAAAACGCGCTTGCAATCGGTTCCGGCGGGAATTATGCTTATGCGGCAGCGTTGGCTTTTCTTGAAGGAAGCAGTTTTTCAGCGGCGCAAATTGCGGAAAAAAGCCTGCAAATTGCAGGTAACATTTGTATTTATACAAATATGCAAATAATAACAGAGGAATTATAAGATGGAAAAAAAGCAAATTACAGAAAAAACAAATCCCGTAACGGAACTTACTCCAAGAGAAATTGTGGGAGAATTGGACAAGTATATCGTTGGCCAGAAAAAAGCAAAAAGAGCCGTTGCAGTAGCGCTGCGCAACCGTATACGAAGGCTTAAGCTTGATCCGGAATTACGCGAAGATATCGCGCCAAAAAATATTCTTATGATAGGACCTACAGGCGTTGGAAAAACAGAAATCGCGCGCCGTCTCGCAAAACTTGCGGGTTCTCCGTTTATAAAAGTAGAAGCTACAAAATATACGGAAGTTGGTTATGTAGGAAGGGATGTAGAATCGATGGTTCGCGATTTAATGGCGGCAGGGTTTCAGATGGTTAAACAGGAAATGCAGGAGACTGTTACTCAGGAAGCCGAAAAACGCGCGGAAGAAGCGCTTTTGGATTTGCTGCTTCCTGTAAACCAGAAAAAGCAAAGTGATAAAAGACCTAAACAAGGTCCCATAATAAAACCAATGGGTACTTTTGCCATTAATCCCGAGAATTCCAACGGAAGTATCATTGCGACAACTTTGCAGATGGGAATTCCTCTCATGAAAAAGAATGAAATTGAAGATAGCGCAAACAATGAAGAAATGCCCCATGATGACAATGCTGAACAGGCATTTTTTAATGAAAATGAAGCAAAAAAAGGCGATGAAAAATTTAAGGCAACAAGGGAAAAATTGCGCGTAATGCTGCGTGACGGAAAGCTCGAAGAAAGGGAAGTTGAGCTTTTAGTGGGCAGTAATCCGCAGTTTCCCGCAATAGAAATGATGGGCGGCAACATGGAGGATATTGAAGCGACTCTTTCCGGGTTTGCGGGTATTTTCGGCGGCGGAAAGAAAAAAAGGGTTGTAACTGTATCAAGAGCAAGAGAAATACTTAAAGCCGAAGAAGCCGAAAAACTTGTAGACCGTGACAAGGTTAGCGATGAAGCCAGGCAGCGCGTGGAAGAGACAGGCATAATTTTCATTGATGAAATTGATAAAATCGCGGTTAAGGGCGATAGGGGAGGGGGACCTGATGTTTCACGCGAAGGCGTGCAGCGGGACATTCTGCCAATTGTAGAAGGGGCTACGGTAAACACAAAATGGGGTCCTGTAAATACCGATCATATCCTTTTTATAGCGGCAGGCGCGTTCAATGTCAGTAAACCTTCGGATCTGATACCTGAGCTGCAGGGACGTTTCCCGCTTAGGGTGGAACTGGACTCTCTTGGAAAGGATGATTTTCTGCGTATTCTCACAGAGCCCAAAAACGCGCTTATTAAGCAGTATACGGAATTGCTTGGTACAGAGGAAGTAAAACTCATATTTTCCCCGCAAGCTATTGAACACCTTGCAGCCCTTGCGGCAGAGGTTAACTCCAAACTGGAAAATATTGGGGCAAGACGGCTTCATACCATTATGGAGACATTATTGGAGGAATTATCGTTCGAAGCATCAGATATAGCGCCTGCCAATATCGATATTACCGTAGAATATGTAAATGACAAATTAGCAGATATTGTCAAAGATCAGGACCTTGGGAGGTACATACTCTAATGCGAAATAGGCGTTTTGCCGATGTTTATATATAGGGAGGAAGGTTTTTATGAACACTTTTGCAAGGACAGTTGATTTGCTTCACAGGGCGATGGATGCGTCTGTGGTTCGCCGTCAGGTTATTGCCAATAATATGGCAAATGCCGATGTGCCGAATTTTAAGCGTACGGATGTTAATTTTGAAAGCGAGTTAAAAAGAGCGCTGGAATCGGAAAAAAAGAGACCGGTTTTGGAGCTTAATCGTACACATGATAAGCATATCCCCAACTTTAAGGAAAGGGATTACAGAGATGTGGAAATCCGCAGGGTATTGGATTATACAAGCACATATAACAATAACGGGAACAATGTTGATCCGGAAAAGGAATTCATGCTTGCGACGCAAAATCAGATGGCTTATATGATGTATGCGCGGGCTGTAGATTTTGAATTTAGTCAGATAAATCAGGTATTAAGAGGATAGGTAATTTAATATGGGTATTTTTAGTTCAATAAACATTGCGGCATCAGGGCTGAGCGCCAACAGGGTAAGGCTTGATGTTATTTCCGACAATTTAGCTAACGTAAACTCAACGCGTACTGCAGAGGGCGGACCTTTTAAACGCTCAAGGGTAATTATGAGGCCGAGAGTGGAAAGCCCTTACTGGAGATCGCCTTTTCTGCCCGATTTACTTGATAACGGAATCGGCAAAGGAGTACGCGTCGCGGAGATTCAAAAAGATACTTTAACAGAATCGCGTTTTGTGTACGATCCGTCTCATCCGGACGCGATACTTACAGGTCCAAGAGAAGGTTATGTTGAAATGCCGAATGTTGATGTTGTAACAGAAATGGTAGATATGATTTCCGCAACACGCTCATATGAAGCAAATGCGGCAATTATTGAAGGTTCAAAAGCAATGTTCCAGCGCGCGTTGGACATAGGAACACGCTAAAAAATAAGTTAAAGATTGGGAGGGAATTATGAAAATTTTTGGTACCGAGGCTTTTATAAGTGAGTCTGCAATAAAAAATTATGCAGCCACTATGCTTCAAACACATGCAGGTCACATGTCCGGGAATGCGGCGGAAAATACTCAAATGTTCAGGGGAGTTTCCGATAAAACAGGCATTGGAACTTTTGATTCAATGTTAAAAGCGCTGGATAATGTATCCGATGCGCAGCTGCATGCAAGCGAACTGAACAAGCAGGCAATTATCAATCCGGGATCTGTTGATATTCATGATCTTACAATAGCCCAGGCTGAAGCAAACATGGCTCTTGGAATAACACGCAATATTCTTAGCAGATTGGTTCAGGGTTGGAGAGATTTAATTAACACAAGATAAAATAAACCTAGGGGGGGGAAATGAACGAGTTTTTTAAAAAAATATTTACCAAAGCCGCCGCGTTATGGGCAGGCTGGTCAATGCAGCAGAGAATTATCTTTTCTGTAATCGCCGTTGTTGTAATCGGAGTTATAATAGCGCTTTTCAGGGTTTCATCATCACCTGTATTGGTATCAGTAATTGATGCGCCGATAAGGGATGAAAATGTGCTGGAAAGGATTGTGCTTCGCATCAATGAAGAAAATGTAAAGGTTTCTGTTTCCGCAAACGGGCTTGTACAGGTTCCGGATGCGGCAACAGCCAGGCGCATGAGAACAATCCTTATCAGGGAAGATTTGATTCCCAGAGGGATAGATCCTTGGGCGATTTTTGACAGGGAAAGATGGACAATTACCGATTTTGAACGTAATGTCAATTTACGCCGGGCTCAGGAGAGGATGATTCTTGAACACTTAAAAGCAATGGAAGATATTGATGATGTCGGATTGCAAATCGGCTGGCCTCCAAGGGAACTTTTTACAAGGGATCAAAAGCCGGTATCCGCAAGCGTACGCATTACTCCCAAACACGGAAGTGATATTACCCAGTCTCCGCAAAACCGCAAAAAAATAGAAGGTATTCAAAAGCTTCTTCAGTTTGCTGTTGTAGGGCTTGAAGCGGAACATATCGTAATAACCGATAACAGGGGAAATGTCTTAAATGATTTTGCGAGTTTCGCAGGCCTTGACAGAATTTTTGAGATTGAACAGGAAACAAGATTAATAAGGCGCGTAGAAGAACATTACCGCGATGTTGTGCTTTCTTCCCTTCAGGGAATTTATTCCAAAGACCGGGTAAGGCATCTTAACATAAAATTTGATATCGACCTTTCCAAGATGACCATAGAAACATTGGAACATTTTCCAATTACCATGAAGCCTCCGACACCCGGTCTTCCGTATGATGATTCTGTGCTTCTTGAATATATTCTCCGCTCCAGAACCGCCTCCAGTACAAATTTCAGGGGAACAGGATTTCACCCGGAAGGTCCTCCCGGAATGGAGGGGCAGGTAACTCCGTCATACCCTGATATAAGCAGTATGGCAGGCGAAATGAATCAGGAAATGGTAGTAGAAAATAATGAAATTAACCAAAGGCAGATTGTGGAAGAAAGAAGCCCTTCAATCGGCCGTGTAACTGTTTCTGTAAACATAGACGGATCATGGAAAATAAAATACGATGATAAGGGGAATCCCGTTGTACTTCCCAATGGAAGCATTGACAGGGAATATATCGAAATTCCGCCGGAGGAACTGCGCAGGGTAGAAGGATTAATTCGGGGCGGCGTAGGGTATAATTCCGCAAGGGGAGATCAGGTTCATGTGCATAATATCAGTATTGACCGTGCCCAGCAGCATATGGAAGAAGACCTTGCTCATGCCAGGCGGAAACAGATGCAGACCACCATTATTGTAATTGTATCCGGTTTGACATTACTTTTATTTGCCTTTATGCTGATAAGAACGATATCCCGCGAGATGGATCGCCGCAGAAGAATTGCCGAAGTAGAACGGGCAAGGCGTCAGCAGGAATTGCGGGAAAGCGCGATGGCCGAGGCGGAAAACGAAGGAATGGAAGTATCCATTTCTTACGCAGAACGCGAAAGGATGGAGCTGATAGAAAATGCCATCAATATGGCAAAAGAGCATCCTGAAGATGCCGCTCAGCTCATCAGAACCTGGCTTTTGGAGGAATAGTATATGGCAAAAGGAATGATCCCCGCAACAGGGAGTACAGCCAAAAAGAAAGGCGCAAAGGAATATACAGGGCGCCAGAAAGCGGCTATTTTCCTTGTAACAATAGGTTCGGAAATTTCCGCGGAAATATTCAAATTCCTGCGTGAAGATGAAATAGAAACTCTCACCTTTGAAATAGCAAGGCTTGAAACAATTGATTCCGAACAAAAAGACGCAATCCTGCAGGAATTTCAGGAGTTGATGCTTGCCAATCAGTTTATCTCTACGGGCGGTATCGACTATGCGAGGGAATTGCTGGAAAAATCACTGGGAAGCCAGAAAGCAATTGATATTATCAACCGTCTTACATCGAGCCTTCAGGTGCGTCCTTTTGACTTTATCCGCCGCACAGATCCCGCGCACCTTTTAAACTTTATCCAGCAGGAGCATCCGCAGACAATCGCTCTTATTCTCGCGTATCTTGAACCTAACAAGGCGTCAATCATTCTGCAAAATCTTCCGCATGAAGTACAAAGCGATGTAGCGCGCCGTATTGCGACAATGGACAGAACAAGCCCGGAAGTATTGCGCGAAGTTGAGAGGGTTTTGGAGAAGAAACTTTCCTCACTTTCCAGCGAAGACTACACAGCGGCAGGCGGTGTTGAAAGCATCGTAGAAATTCTGAACCTTGTAGATCGCGCGTCTGAAAAGCAGATTATCGAAGCTCTTGAAGACGAAGATCCTGAGCTTGCGGAAGAAATTAAAAAGAGGATGTTCGTATTCGAAGATATTGTTATGCTCGACGACAAAGCCATTCAAAAGGTTATGCGCGAAGTAGACTCTCAGGAACTTGCAAAAGCGTTAAAATCTGTTGATTCGGAAGTACAGGACAAGATTTTCAAGAACATGAGTAAACGCGCAGCCGGTATGCTCAAGGAAGACATGGAGTATATGGGTCCTGTGCGCTTAAAGGATGTTGAAGAAGCGCAGCAAAAGATCGTATCCATTATCCGCCACCTGGAAGATACCGGAGAAATCGTTGTTGCGCGCGCAGGCGAAGACGAACTGGTCGTCTAACGACCATGGTCGTAAACGACCTAGGTCGTAAACGACCTTTATAAAACTGGTGCCAGACAAGAGTCTGGCACCAAAGAGGTAACATGTTAAAAGCTGTTTTTAGGCCGACAGAATTGGTAACTCTTCCTGACAAGGTAGTTATTGAATCACCTACTTCTTTTCCGGATCTTGCGCATCTTGCTCCTATAGAAGAGCTGGCAGATGAAGAAGTTAAGATAGAAGAATACCGGGGTCCCACCGCGGATGATCTTCGCCGTGAAGCAGAAATGTTCAAAGCTCACTGGGAAGAAGAAAAAGAAAGGATGTTTGCTTCAGCCAGATCTGAAGCGGAAAACATCGTACAGGACGCTCAAAGAGCAGCTTTTGCAGAAGTTAAAAGGCAATCTGATGATGCCCTTGTTATAAAACAGCAGGCGCAGGAAGAAGCGGAACGTATTATTTCTGACGCGCAGTTTAAGGCAAGGGAAATAGAAAACGAGATACGGCAGTCTATAGAAGGAGAACGCAAAGAGGCGCGTGATAGCGGCAGGGAAGAAGGCCGTAATGCCGGATTTGCCGACGGAAAAGCGGAAGTAGATCGCCTTATAGAAAGAACTCAAGTGGTGCTTGAACGCGCGCAGGATAAAAGAGGAGAGATTTTAAGCGAAACGGAAAAAGAGATAGTTGACCTTGTTCTTTTGATTTCACGAAAAGTTATTAAAGTAATATCAGAAAACCAGCGCAATATTATAATCTCCAATGTAATAGAGGCTTTAAGAAAAGTAAAATCCAAAGGCGATATAATCATAAGGGTTAACATTGCAGATTTAAAACTTGCTACAGAACACAAACAGGACTTTATCCAGTATATGGAAAGAGCAAAATCAATTCAGATAGTAGAAGACAGTTCTGTTGATTCCGGGGGCTGCGTCATAGAAACAGATTTCGGCGAGATAGACGCAAGGATAGCAAGTCAGCTTGCGGAACTGGAAAGCAAAATACTTGAAATTTCTCCCATAAGATCAAAAATAAAGGAAAATACTCCTGTGCCTGTTGTAAGAACCGCGAATTTAAGCGCCGATATAGCAGCGACATCGTCATTGATGAACGCGCTGGATAATCAGGCAGAGGAAGAAGAAGTTGAAGATGATGAATTTTCGCAGGGAGCAAATGCGGCGCTTACAGCATCTGCGGCATTGGCAGCTCTTGCCACTATGGCAACAAAAGGAAAAAGAGAAGCAGATAAAAAAATAATTGAACATTTAGGCAAAAGAAAGTCAGACTAAATGTTGTAAGATACATGAAGAGGGAGGGCTTCATGGAAACATGTACAATTTTTGACAAATACATAGAATCCGCTCAAAGGATAGATCCGATTAAATGCACAGGCAAGGTTTCTAAAGTACAGGGTTTGTTAATAGAAAGCAGAGGGCCTCAGGCAATTATAGGAGAAATCTGCAGAATAATAGCTCCAAAAGGAAGAGGGCAAATAAGAGCGGAAGTTGTAGGTTTACGCGATGAAATTGTTCAATTGATGTCATATGATGAAACAGACGGAATTGAAATAGGCGACAGGGTAATAGCTATGGGCAGCCGCCTGGAAGTGCCTGTGTCAAATAAACTTTTGGGCAGGGTGATAGATCCTCTTGGAAACCCGCTGGATGATAAGGGAGACATTACATCTGCCTGCTTATATCCTGCCATTACAAGCCCGCCTGATCCTTTAAAAAGAAAACGAATAACAGATCGCATAACAACAGGAGTTAGGGCAATTGACGGACTTTTGCCGGTTGGAAAAGGACAGAGAATGGGTATCTTTGCAGGCTCGGGTATCGGCAAGTCCACGCTTCTTGGCATGATTGCGCGTAACACAAACGCGGATGTAAATGTTATAGCGCTTATTGGAGAGCGCGGAAGGGAAGTAAATGACTTTATAGAAAAAGACCTTGTTGCAGAAGGGCTTGCGCGAAGCGTAGTGGTTGTAACGCCTTCCAATTCGCCGCCTCTTGCGCGTTTAAGGGGAGCTTATGTCGCGACAGCCGTTGCTGAATATTTCCGGGATCAGGGATTGGATGTAATGCTTCTGTTTGACTCCGTTACCCGTTTTGCCCGCGCCATGAGAGAGATAGGGCTTGCCAGCGGAGAACCTGCCGCGCAAAAAGGATATCCTCCGAGCATGTTCGATTCCATGCCTAAACTGCTTGAAAGGTCTGGCACTTCAGAAAAAGGCAGCATAACAGGTTTTTATACAATCCTTGTAGACGGCGATGATATGGATGAACCTGTTACAGATACCGTCCGCGGTATATTGGACGGCCATATTGTTCTTTCGCGTAAACTTGCTCATGCAAATCATTATCCGCCGATTGATGTTCTTCACAGTATCTCCCGTCTTGCTCCTTCCATATCGGGCTCTTCAACAATGGAAGCGATAAAAATTGTCCGCAAATATATGGCAGATTACGCAAGAATGGAAGATTTTATAAATGCAGGAGCGTACAGACCCGGTTCAAATCCTTCTGTAGACACGGCTATTGCAAAACATGATGCTATAGAAAATTTCCTTATACAGGCAGTAGATGAGCCGTCTTCCATAGAAGAAACGCTTGTTTCTCTTTCTGAATTATCTGGGATAGAAATTCCGCAGGAAGAAATGACAGACAAAAATTTAAAAATAAAAACAAACCGCGTAATAAAGGAAAAAAAGAAAGAGGCAATAATTGCTTCCAGCGAAACGGCAAACGCGCTTAGCAGCGTAGCGGCATTGTTTTCTGCCATGCCCGGAATTAATATTCTTGATGCTGAACCTGTAAACAATGAAGAAGATTTTAATCCGGACAATAATTAATGAGAAAATTTAAATTTAATCTGCAAAAAATCCTGGAATTAAAGAAATTTAACGAAGAAGAATGTAAAATGGCTCTGGGATACGCAATTGGCATTTTAAATGAAATAGAAAATAAAATTAAGGAAACTGCTGTAAAGAAACATAATGCGGCGACAGAGCGTTTTAATGATCCTTCCCAAATTATAATGTGGAACAATTATATAACAAGACTGGATCAGGAAGCGGAAATTTTAATGGAAAAAGCCGCGCTTGCGCAGAATGTAGTAGAAGAAAAAAGAGAATTATACATGGAAGCATTTAAAGAGCTTACCGCTATGGAAAAATTAAAGGAAAAACAGGAAAAAGAATACAAAAAAGAAATGGGAAAAAGATACGACAATGAAATAGATGAATTATTTGCAGCAAGATCAATAAGGAATGGAATAAATGTTTAAAAAAAATATTAAAAGCCTTTTTGCTTTTATTGTATTAACATTATTTGTTTTTACATGCGCAACGGCAGATTTTGCCGGACTTGGAAATGCTTCAGATAAAGTTCCGCTTTCTGAAAAGATAATAACAGGAATTTTACCTAACGGACTGCGTTATTATATACTTGAAAATACAATGCCGGAAAACCGGGCAAATCTTGCTCTTGTTGTAAATGCCGGCTCTGTTGTAGAAAAAGATGAGGAGAGAGGTTTTGCGCATTTTACGGAACATCTTGCCTTTAAAGGAACAGAACGTTTTCCGGAAAATGAGCTTATTGATTATCTTCGCTCGCTTGGAATGCGCTTTGGACCGGACGCAAACGCGTACACTTCTTACGATGAGACAGTATATCACTTTGATGTTCCTGTAGAAACAGTTAACGGCATTAAACGTATACCGCAAAGAGCGCTTGCAATTCTTGATGACTGGACTTATAAAGTAAGTTTTAATGAAGAAGATGTAAAAAGCGAAAGCCGTGTAGTGCTAGAAGAAATGCGCACAAGGTCCGGAGCTATGGAAAGAGTAAGAAGGACAACACTTCCTGTTTTATTTTCCGGCTCCGCTTACGAAAACAGGGATGTTATAGGGCTTGCGGATATAATAGAAAACGCAACGTCACAGCAGATAAGTGCTTTCTATGAAAGATGGTATAAAAGCGATAATATGGCTCTTGTTTTTGCCGGTGATTTTGACGGAAAAACACTGGAAGCGGAACTTGTTTCTCATTTTAATATGCCAAAATCTGAAAACCCTGTTAACCGTCCCCGTTATGATTTGCCTCCTCCAAAAAAGGACAATTTTCATATAGAAATTATTACAGAACCGGAACTGACATCAATAAGTTTTAACATTTATTACAAACAAAGACAGACATCAAAAAGGGGAACAATTGCTTCTTACCGCGAATCGGTTATTGATTATTTAATTGATATTATGCTTACTTTGCGTTTTGAAGAAGCGGAATTAAATCCGCACTCTGCTTCAAACAGTTCCTGGGGCGGAATTTGGCGATGGGGCGCAAATTCCCGTTTTTATACGATGGGCACGCAGCCAAAAACAGGTAATGTACAGGAGGCGTTAAGGGAATTGCTTCTGGAAAAAGAGTCAATTCAAAGGTTTGGATTTACACAAAACGAAATTGACAGCGCAAAATTAAGGCTTGTATCTTTTATGGAAAAACAGCTGTCAGAAAAAGACAGGATGGAATCCAGAACTTATGTTAGGGGAATTACAAGGCATTTTATTTTCGGCGAAGATATGGCATCAATTGAATGGGAAGTAAATGCCGTAAAATCACTGCTTGCGGGAATTGTTAAAAATGAAATATCGCGGGCAGTAAAAAAATATTTTGAGCTAAACGATTGTATTGTATTTTTAATTTCTCCGCAGGCAGAAGAAGATAATCTTCCTTCCAAAGAAGAAATCAGTGCGATTTTTAGGGAAGCAAAAAACGCAAGGATAACTCCAAGACAGGATGCCGCAATAACAGGCGAATTGCTGGACAGGATTCCTGCCCCTGGGGCAATAATATCAGATAATCTGGATGTACAAACGGGCGCTTATATTCTGGAATTATCCAACGGCGCAAAAGTAATTTTAAAGGAAACAGCAAACAGGAATAACGAAATTATACTGTATTCAATAGCGAGGGGAGGAACTGCCAATGCAACAGAGCAGACAATTGTTTCCGTTAATTTGCTTTCGGAAATGCTTCAGGTTTCCGGTTTAGGACCTCATTCGCGCACAGATATGGTCAATAAGCTGACAGGCAAGCAGGTTTCCGCTTCTTTTTGGACTTCCGGATATTACCGCGGGTTTCAGGGTTCATCTACAACACAGGATTTAAAAACTCTTTTTGAAATGCTGCATCTTTTCTTTACGCAGCCAAAACTGGATACAAACGCAATTGCTGCCATGATAGATCAATATAAAACAAATCTGGCTCATCAGGATGATAATCCTCAAAGATATTTTTCGCGTGAATTAACAAAAATAATAAATAATAACCATCCGCTGTTTAAACCTCTGGAATTAAAAGATTTGGAAAGTGTCTCCATAGAAGACGCGTTTTCATTTTTAAAATTATGCATTAACCCGGCAGATTATACATTTGTATTTACGGGAAATTTAGATTCGCAAACAATGCGAGAATACGCGGCTGTGTATCTTGCTTCCATTCCAAATACAGCATCAATGAATAGCTGGAATGATCCTGGGATAACTCGTCCTTTAAGAGGCAAAAGGGAAATTTTCAGAGGAGTTGATGACAGGAGTACAGTCTATCTTGGATGGTTTGCGTCAGCACCTTCTGTTTTTAATGAACATACAAATCAGAGTGCGGCAGTTCTGTCAGAATATCTTGATATACTGCTAACCGATGAAATACGCGAAAAAATGGGCGGGGTATATTCAATTTCCGCAGGCGCGTCTGTTTCTGTAATACCGGACGGCGAGTACAGATTAAGTGTATATTTTGTGTGCAATCCGGAGCGTGTAGAAGAGCTGGCAGCCGCTGTACAGGAAAGTATAACAAAAATATTTACACAGCCCGTAAGCATAGAAACCTTTAACAAGGCAAAAGAAGCTCTTTTAATGGGGCATGAAAGATCCATGCAAAGAAATTTGCATATAGCGCAAAGTTATGCGAATTCCCATGCGCTTTACAATACGCCTCTTAACAGACTGAATTTAAGACCGGATGCTATAAGGAGAGTAAGAGCAGAAGATGTGCAGGTTTTATGCCGTCAGATGCTGATTAATGGACCTGTTCAGGTTGTATTATACCCAGTAAAGCCATAACTTTTGCGTCACTTATAATATTTGAAAGAAGTACATATTCATTCGGCTGATGCAGTGTTTGCTGTGTCTTTGTCCATACCGCGCAGTTTATGCCGATATTGCGCAAGGAAGCAGCCATGGTTCCCCCGCCGATTCCGATAGTACGCGGTTTTATATTGTTCACTTCCATAATGGCTTTTGTAAGCATTTTGACTATTGGAGAGCCGGCATCAGTAGGTTTGGACTGCATTAGCTGAGGCAAGTCATATTTTACTGTTACGTGATATTTAGCTTCAATTTCAGATTTTATCCTGTCAATTTCTGCTAACACAGAATCGGGGGTATAACATGGAAGAACACGCATATCCATATAAAAAACATCTTCGCCGGGGATTGTGTTAATATTAGGAACATTGGCTTCTTTTTTTGTCGGAACAAAAGTAGAGTAGTCCGGATCAAAAAGCGGATCGCGATGGCTGAATTTGGCAGATAGTTCATTATGCAGGCGGACAGCAAGATCAGATGCCGCAAGAAAAGCATTTGCGCCCTTGTCAGGTTTTGATCCGTGCGCCTGCTTCCCGCAAGTGTTAAACCGCGCCCAGATAATATTTTTTTCAGCTATTTCTATGCACTCTCCGTTTGGATCTCCGCCGTCAGGAACCAGCACCATGTCATTTTTCCCAAAAAGATTACTGTGGTGTTTAACAAGCCATTCAATGCCGTAAACAGAACCAACTTCCTCATCTGAAGCAAACAATAATTTAATGGTACGCGCCGGTTTTAAATTTTGCTTTGTAAAAGCGAGCGATGCAATCACAGAAGAAACAATCCCCTGCTGATTGTCTTCCACCCCCCGCCCGACAAGTTTTTCACCCGAAGGATCATTTTCCCTTACAACAGTCCATGGATTGCTGTTCCACAATTTTTCCTCTCCGGGCGGAACTATATCAATATGGCTTAAGATCCAAAGGCAGCCTTCATTTTCCGATCCTTTAATTGTCGCGATTAAATTGGGACGTACTCCGCCTTTTGCCCTTGGGTCAGGAGCATCGTATCTTTCCAGCAAAGTAATTCCGTGGCTACGCAGAAAGTTTTCCAGAAACAGGCATTTATCAAGTTCTCCCTCGCCCCCGGAATCAGGAGAAATAGCGGGTCTTTTTGTAAGTTCCGTTTCAAGTTCAATTGCCAAATCAATCGAGTTATCTATCCAGGAAAATAATTTTTCTTTCATTTTGAATACGCATCCCAGCTTGTTTTAATAAGCGTTTCCATATCAGAATACTTGGCTTTCCAGTTAAGCAGTTTTTGCGCAATGGCGGAAGAAGCGGTAAGTTTAGCCGGGTCTCCGCTTCGTCTGCCTGTTATTTTGGCAGGAATTGCTCGCCCTGTAATTTTTCGCGCTGTTTCAAGAACTTCTGTTACAGAAAAACCATTTTCGCTTCCAAGGTTTACAATAATGCTTTTATCATTTTTAATAATATAATTTAAAGACAGAGCGTGCCCGGATGCAAGATCGTTTACATGAATATAATCGCGCACACAGGTGCCGTCCTTAGTATCATAGTCATTTCCAAAAATCTGCATTTCCTTTCTTGTGCCGCAAGCTGTCTCCATAATAACAGGAAGCAGGTTTGCAGGATTTTGTTCCAGCCCTTTAATGCGCCCCTTAACATCGTAACCTGCGGCATTAAAATAGCGAAGGCTTGCATAACGGATATTTTTTAGTTTGTCATACCATGCCAAAAAACGCTCGATTTCCAGTTTTGTAAAACCGTAATAATTCTCTGGCAGCGTAGGGTGATTTTCATCTATCGGTAAATATTGAGGTTCTCCGTAAACTGCAGCGCTTGAAGAAAAAACAATGTTTTTTATTCCATGAATACTTGCCGCATTTAAAATATTAATGGTTCCCGATATATTATTATGAGAATATTTTTCCGGTTTAAGCATTGATTCGCCTGCCGCTTTAAATGCCGCAAGATGAACGATTGCGTCAAAAGAGCCGTTTTTCATTGTGTCAAGAAGAGAAGGAAGATCGTGTATATCTCCGTGAATAAATTCTGCCTCTGCAAAAAGATTTTCGCGAAGGCCGCTGGATAAATTATCAAATACAGTACATTGATGGCCAATATCAAGAAATTCCCTTGTTACATGGCTGCCGATATATCCGGCGCCGCCTATTATTAAAATATTCATAATGGCATTATATCCTATAATTTTCTGCTTGAGAAGCAATCTCTTCCCAGTCTTTTGTCTTAATTTCTATCTTTTGGGCATTTAAATCAAGTTTTTGCTTTATGTTTTTTGCTTTTTCTCCGTTGGAATAAATTTCAGGACGCGCCAGTTGCGCATCTAAAAAAGTTTTTTCTGCTTCAAGCTCTTCTAGTTCTTTTAAAATTTCAGCTTCCTGTCTTTCAAATCTGCGCAGTGCCGCCTGCCTTTGCTTTTCTTCAATTCTCCTCTGTTCATTGTCTCCGGTTTCCTGTTCTTTTATTTCCGTCTTCTGTACACTGTCCGCCTGAGCGCTGTCTGCTCTTTCAAGATAGTAAGCATAGTTTCCGTAAAAAAGCCGTGCCCCCGGCAAGGCTGCGTTAGAGCCGAAAAGTTCCAAAGTTTTGGTGGAAAGCGCTTCCATAAAAGATCTGTCGTGGGATACAAAAATAATTGTTCCGCTGAATTTCTGCAAAGCGTCAAGTAAAATATCTTTGGAATACAAATCAAGATGATTTGTAGGTTCATCCAGGATAAGCAGGTTCATAGGTTTTAAAAACATTTTAAGAAGAGCAAGACGGCTTTTTTCGCCGCCCGACAATACCGAGACGCTTTTATAAACATCATCGCCGCGGAATAAAAAAGCGCCAAGCATATCACGTAATTTTGGTATTAGAGAAGTTGGCGCTTCTTCTTCCATAAAATCAATTATGGATTTAGGCGAATCCAGCATTTCCGCCGCATCCTGAGAGAAGTAGCCCGCGCTTATGCCGGTTCCGTATTTAACAGTTCCTTCATGGTTCTTATCGACTCCCGCGATTATCCTTAAAAGAGTAGATTTACCAGCTCCGTTAGGACCTGCGACAACAAGACGCTCTTTTGTATCAAGACATAAATCAAGTTCTGTAAGTACCCTGTGATCCCCGTAACTTTTTCCGATACCTTGCAGTGTCAGCGCAATATTTCCTGAATGAGGAGCAGGCGGAAAACTTATATTTATTTTTTTTAACGATTCCGGTATCTCGATACGTTCCATTTTTTCAAGGCGTTTAATTAAATCCTGCGCAAATGCCGCCTTGCTTGCCTTGTAGCGGAAACGTCGTATCAAAGCCTCGGCTTTAACTATTTCTTCCTGTTGTTCTTCATAGCGTTTAACAAGCGATTCAAGTTCAATTTTGCGTGTTTTTTCAAAAGCGCTGTAATTGCCGGTATAACGCTTAAGGTTTCCGCCGAATAATTCGTATACTTCGTTTACACACACATCCAGAAAATATCTGTCATGTGAAACCAAAAGATAGCCTCCGGTAAATATTTCAAGCCATTTTTCCAGCCAGTATCTGGCTTCGATATCAAGATAATTGGTTGGTTCATCCAAAAGCAGGATGTCCGGTTTTTCCAGCAAAACTTTCGCAAGGGCAATGCGCATCTGCCAGCCGCCGGAAAATTCTCCTGTATCGCGTTCTAAATCTTTTACGCTAAACCCAAGTCCGCAAAGAACCGTGTATATATCAGCTTCCCGTCTGTAGTACCCGGAATTTTCTATTTGTTCCTGTAAATTATGATTTTCATCTATTAAAATTTTAGTAGATGACCCGTCATATTTCGCTTTTTTAAGAAGGTCTCCGTTTTTTTCCAGTTTATCAAATAATTTATGAACAAAACCAAAAGCCGTTTCCGCCTCATCTCTTAAACTTCGTCCATGATGCACAATTCCGCTTTGCGGAAGATATGAAATACGCGTTTCTTTTTGAACCGCGCGCTCTCCTGTGTCCGCAATAATTTTACCTGCCATTATTTTCATTAACGTGGTTTTTCCGGAGCCATTAGCGCCTGTAAGACACGAACGAGAACCGGAAGAAAGCCTAAGTGATACGTTTTTAAGTATATCCCTGCCGCCGAAGGCAAGACTTACGCGGGAAAATTGCACGAATGCCATTTTATCAGGTTGAGTCTCTGAAAAAATAAAGTACCATAGGAGACTGAGATCGCCGCATTACGGTTGTATCTTCTATGCCAAAATCCGGTACTATTTCAAGCCGCAGCCCCTGATTATCAATTCCGTATAAAAAATAAAAAGTATTATTGGTTCTTATATCTGTAAACCGTAATGTAAAAGCGCCGTTATAACGATCTTCAAAAGAAGGATTTATATAAAGATCCATGGTTATGCGGCCTGCTCCTTTTGTTTCTGCAGGAAAAATCTGAGGAACCAAAAGCTCATATCCTGTCCAGGTAAAATCTCCCGTGCTGATAAATGTTATAGTTCCGTAATTATTGCTTGTAAATACCGGTCCCTGATTATGAATTTGCATAAAGCGCCCTTGCCGGCGTGTGTTTTCCTGAAGGATAATATCGTTTACATCGGTGGGTAATGTTACAAATAAAAGAGTACGTCTTGTGCCCGCGCCTTCCGCAAACTGCACAACAAGATTATTGTTTGAACGCAAGTTCATTTGCAGATTTGTTCCTTCAAAACGCCATGATCGATCTCCGTCCTGAATAATTCTTGCGTAATTAAAATTTCTTTCCAAATCCGGAAGTATAATTCTTGCTATGCCTGTTTCATTGCCGGGATCAAACCGGTATTTTTTTTCAAAAGTTTGAATATTGATTTTTCTTGAATTCAACATTTGAAGATAAATTTCCGGCGACCATGTTCTTGATAAAATCATATCAAGGTCCGGATCATAAACTGTCTCTCTTGCTGTTGTTCCGGTGCTTTGAAGAGAATCTTCGTTTTGATCAATTAGTTTTAACCTGTATGAAAAACAATATCCTGTAATACCGTCTTTTGTAAGCACCTTAAGCCAATCGCCGGGAAGAGGATCTCCTGTTGTGCTTATCGGAGGACTCCCGCTTGCTTTACCTAAAACTTTAACAATTTCTCCAAGCCGCAAACGATATATGCGCCTTGAATTATTGTCGGCATTATCGCGGATGGGCAGCCCGTCCTGCATATTCTCGGCATATATTTGGGCAAACTCAGAAAAATCAATTGCTCTGTTTTGCGCTTTTTTTCTGTTGCCGACAAATTCAAATTGAGAAAGCGGAACTTCAATTTTATCAGCGCTTTTTTCGTTCCTAAGCGCTTCCGGGATACCAACTACCCAAACCTGATCGATATTGGATTTGATATAAACCGGCAAAACCATGCCGGAAAAAATCGACGGCTCCTCAACCGACCATAGCAAAACCCCATACCCTATCTTTCTTGAACAGGAAGATAAAAGCAGGACAAGAGCAAAAAGCACTAAAATTGATAATTTGCTATATCTAATCATAAGGTTAGCCGAAGGCGAGAGTATCCCGCGGGCATCTGCCCCGCAAGACCCCGCCTTTCCGCCTTTGAATTATTCAACTACTGCAATCACATCAGCCATTTTAAGGATCAGGTGTTCTTCTCCGTCGATTTTTACCTGTGTCCCCGCATATTTGTCATACATGACTTTCTGCCCGACTGATACCTTGATAACTTCCTTGTCGTCTCCAACCGCCACAACTGTTCCCTGCTGGGTCTTTTCCTGGGCTGTATCTGGAATAATTATTCCTCCGGCTGTTTTTGCCTCATTTTTCTCCAGTTTTACCATTACACGGTCTAACAAGGGCCTGACTTTCATATCTTTCCTCCGAAATTGTAGTTATTGTTTAGGTTACTATATGAAAATTTGGCAATTAAGTCAAGCGGTCGCTTGCTCTCCGTGCCCGCTGCCAGAGCCGCAGGGGCACGAAAACGAAGTAGGGTGAAATAATTGCCGGATGGTGGGGTCAGACATCAAATGGTGGTGACAGGCACTGGCGGCACAGTCTTTGCCATACGGATGTTGCTTTGGCTGTTGGCTTTGGCAGTGAAATTTTCATCCTTGCCTTCGGCTTGATCTATTGCCGATTGCAGAAAAACAGCAAACAATCCGTCATCAGACAGAATATAATCCAGATTAAATCCAATTTTATTCCAAGTATATATCTTAAAATAATCATATCCAGGATTGTCTTTTACTTCTATCGTAAGACCCCGATTTGCCACCGTGGCAAATTTTGGACTTGCACTGGCGGTCGTCAACCCGGCCGTCAGCCTATGTATAACATCTGCGTCTATGGTTCCATTATAATCCAATTGTTTGTCATTCGACCCAGTACGCGTGTCTTTGACCGTGATGTTATGTTCACCAATTGGAATTACGAATGTTCTCTGAAAACATACACAACCCTTAAGGTTGCAGGTGCATGTATGATCTTTGTTTGAACATTTGCATTCCGGCTCTTTACAAGCAACCAGTCCCAATGCAATACCAGCACCGCCAAGTACCAATACTCCTGTTGCAATGGCCTGTTGCGGCGTCATTTTCTTTTTGTTTTTCATAATGTGCTCTTTGTTGTTCATCGCGCCACACTGGCGGATGCTTTGGTTATATTCTCTCTCCTTTTTTCCACTAGGAGTCTGTTACCGATATTTTAACATTTTTTATGGTGCCTGTCACCAACATTTGGTGTCTGGCACCTTTTTACAATACAGCAGCTTTTCTTTTTCTTGTAGTGTTTAATTTAGGCTGGACAATAATTTGCATGCCAAGTTTGTCGAGCGCGTTAAATACAGTTTCGATATTTGGTTTGCGTTTGCCGGAAAAGCTTTTATACAGACCTTCACGGCTTACGCCCATTTCTTCAGCCATATTGTTGATACCGCGCGCGCGTACCACATCGCCGATTGCGCCCACAAACCCGGCAGGATTGTTTTCTTCAAGCGCTACTTGCAGGTATGCCGCTATTGATTTTTCGTTGTCGAGGTAGTCGAGTATATTCCAGCGTGTAATTTTTTCTTTAGCCATATTAATTCTCCTTAGCCTGTTTTTTTGCTTGTTTTATATCTCGTTTCTGACCTGCTTTTTTTCCGCCGCGAAGTATAAAAACAATAGTATTATTAACGCGCTTTTCAAAATAGACTCTGTACCCTGGACCATAATCAATAATAAGTTCATAAAGTTCGCAACCTGCCAGTTTTTTGTGATCGCCGAAAAAATCTTCGGTTTCTATCCTTTGAATACGGCGTAGTATATGAGCCTTGCCAATCACATCTTTTAAAGCTTTCAGCCACTTATCAAAAGTTTCCGTCTTTTCAACAATCATAATTATATTGTAGCCAATTGTTCACAAACTGTCAAGTGCATCCTCAGTGTTTGTCAACAATATTTAGCCTACTCAGAGCCACTACGCTATTAAAGACTTGCTGCCTATAACTTACCCTGCTTTATAAATATTTACTATTGTTTTTGTACAGGCACGGCGGGCTGCGGGATGTGATTTTTAAGTAATTGTGTTAATTTGAAATCCATGCGTACAGGCGCTTGCGGCAGCGGGATCAGAAAAAACATCTTCCGAAATTCTCTGCTGGCGAGGCCGAGCGAAGCG
>WQXG01000018.1 GCA_009784975.1 Treponema sp. | reverse complement strand
GAATCTTTATTTTCTCTTCGGCAGTATACCTTTTTCTTTTGCCCATCTTTCCCTCCTGAGCATTGGTAATACCACCTTATAAGCTTTGGTCTAATTCGGCAAGTTCAGCGTGGGCACAACAATACCGGCACAGAGCTGATAGATCCCAATTCACCTTATGAACGCGGCACAACAGTTTATGTGTTAGAAAATATAGATTTTGTAAAAGCAGATCATGATTTTGCAGGCTGGAACACCGAAGACGACGGCTCCGGCGACCCCTGGCTTGCAGGCGAGCATTTTGATATATCAGAAAACACAATACTGTATGCGCAATGGACAGCGCGTTTTGGAATAATGCTCCTTGATACCACCCATACATTTGAAGAAGTTTCCTACGGTTACGAGCCGCAGGAAGAATTTGAAGTAACCATAAGAAACACAAACGAACAATCTGATACCGGCGAGCTAACACTCACGCTTGATAACACAAATGATTTTACAATTGAACCCGCTTCAATTGCAAACATTCCCGTGGGAGAAGAAGATACCTTCACCATAGTTCCAAATGACAATCTTGCGGCAGGACATTACACCGCAAAAGTCACAGTAACAGGAGACGGCGGAATTACAGCGAGCATTACAGTTGGATTTACAGTTGGCAGGAAAAATATAAGCATATACTCCGTTGAACCCCTCACCAAAACTTATGACGGTAATGCAACAGCAACGGCAGGGGGAGTTGTATTTAGCGGATTGCTTGATGGTGAAGAGTTGGCAGTTGGCATTGATTACGAAGTGAGCGCGGAGTTTACGGATTTTAATTTTGGGATTGGGAATAGGTCGTATGTTTATACTGTTACGTTGAAGGATACGGAGCTGGCGGGAAACTATAGTTTGAGTGTGAATACGAAAGGCGGGACGGATGGGACCGTAAATTGTGAGCATGACAGCGAATGGGATACAACGCTTGAACCAACATGTGCAGCTGCCGGTGCAAAAGAGCTGCAATGCACAATTTGTAATTTTGTTTTAGATACTGATAGTATACCTGTACTTGCTCACACATTCCCAGCTACAACACCAGCTACTTGTATAGCAAACAGCATACCTGGCAATTGCACAAAATGCGATGCGGTGAATCCGGAAGTGGTAGTTTTAGCATTTGGACATGATATAAAATGGATAATAACGACTGCTCCTATATTCCCTTCAACATCCGGAGAAGAAACTAAAAAATGTACCCAATGCGAATATAGCGAAAGCGAAACACGTGAATACCCAATTCGAGCAATAGGTCAAACTGGTCCCGGTGGTGGAATAATCTTCTATGTTGCAGATGGATTATCGGGAAGACCAACAGGCTTTACCGTGCATGGCTATGGAACCGCCGGTGATGAAGGGTATTTTGCTTCCTATACTGCATATTATCTGGAAGCAGCACCGGAGAATATAACTGGAAATCAACAATGGGCAAGTATTAGTGATTTGATACCAGGTCTTTCACAAAATTCGAGTGACCAAACCGACTGGGTAATAGGGCGAGGGCGTATGAATACAGCGATAATAATAGCTCGCGGAAAAAACCACTCAACGCCATATACAACACCGGCAGCCAGCGCTTGCGCTGTTCTAAGAACAGGTGATAAAGATGATTGGTTTCTTCCAAGCAGAAATGAATTAAACGTGCTTGCGCAAATTAGAGGACAGCATGGAATTCCAAACACAGGCTTATTCTGGTCTTCGTCGCAGACCAATAGTAGTTACGCGTGGAGTCAGGATTTCAGCACTGGCTATCAGGGCAACTACTACGGCAAGAACCGCAATTATAGTGTCCGTGCTGTTCGGGCTTTTTAACACTTTAACCCTTTAACTATTAGAAAGGGGGTTTTAGAGGTATATAAGGTATCAATTACCACTTTTTCGTAGTGTACCCGCTGACCCCCCTACACCATATGTAGCGTGGTGCGGTAGAAAACGTAAGGTATCAATTACCATTTCCCTATGTGCTAAGACTCACACAAAGACACAAAGGCACAGAGCGGTGGTTTGAAATCTTTTCTTTAATTTTAGAAATCTTTTATAGCTTTGATATATTTCTAGGGATTAAGGCAAGATTTCGAATTAAAGCTCTGCGTTCTCCGCGTCTTTGAGCCGCCAAGGTATCAATTACCACTTTTTCGTAGTGTACCCGCTGACCCCCCTACACCATATGTAGCGTGGTGCGGTTAAAAATGCTTGGTATCAATTACCATTTTTCGTTGCAAATAGTTTGCCAAGACTCTCGCTGAGACGCGGGGGGCGCAGGGAACGCAGAGTTGTGGTACGAAATCTTTTCTTTTATCCCTATTAAATCTCTCATAGCTTCGATATAGTTCTAAGGATAAAGGCAAGATTTCGTATTACGGCTCCGCGATCTCCGCGTCTCAGCGTCTCCGCGAGAGTCCTTGCCAACCTCCGTGCCTTTGTGTCCTTTGTGCCTTTGCGTGAGCCCTTGCCACATTCTTATCAGGGGGTCTTGACAAAACAACTTAAATGCACCAATAATTAGTGCATAAGATGAATTGGCAAGTAATATACAACAGAGGAAAATTCAAAAAGAAACGTTTGCCTTCTAAAGTAGCGGCTGCTATGGAATTATTAGTTTCTGAAATTGAAAAATGCGGTCCGGTGCGCGGGAATTGGTCAAATTATAGTAAATTACCCAACAATAAGCATCATTGCCATCTTAAAAAGGGTAAACCTACATACGTTGCTGTGTGGGAAGATATTGGAAAAAATAAAGTTAAATTGGTGGAGATTATTTATGTTGGCACACACGAAAAAGCCCCCTATTAAAGTAAAACACACAGTAAATACTAAAACGAATACTGGTAATATGACGTTTTTAATATCATGCCCTGCGGTAAACGCAAATCAAATAAGGCTTTATCTTAAAAAGCAAGGATGTGAATTCGTAAATGATACGCAAGAATGGGCAGATGCAAAAGGTCTGTTTACCGAACGTACACAATCCAATATGCTTATTGGGGCAAGGTGTAAAGAAAATATCACACAAGTAATGCTTTCTGAATTAACAGGTATTCCCAGAAGACACATCTCTGACATGGAAAATGGCAGGCGGTCTATTGGAAAACAAAATGCATTAAAAATAGGGAAAGCGCTGAATATTGATTACAGAGTTTTTTTATAGAAGATGAACCAAGGTATCAATTACCATTGCCCAATGTTGAACTTGAAAAATTGCCGGATGGCGATGACGGGACTGAGTTGTATGACTGGGCAAAATTTATAAATGCAGAAAGTGAGGAGGAGTTAAATATGGTAGCCGAAAAAAACCCGCAGGTTAAAAAAGCCGTAGTTACTTTGCGCAAATTAAGCGACGATGAACGTGCCCGAGATATGTACGAACGCCGTGAAAAAGCCTTACGTGATCTGGATGCCCGTGAAAGATGGGTGTTGCAGCAAGAGCGGGAGAAATGGCAGGTTGTTGTAAACGAGAAAGATGCTAAACTCGCTGACAAAGACGCAGAAATCGCAGCCCTGCGGGCACAGCTAGAGATTCGTTCTCTTAACCCCCAAACCTAAAACAGCCCACCCCTTTCCACTGCAACTGTATCAATTACCATTTTTCGTTGCAAATAGTTTGCCAAGACTCTCGCAGAGACGCGGGGGCGCAGAGGACGCAGAGTTTTGGTTTGAAATCTTTTCTTTTATCCCTATTAAATCTCTCATAGCTTCGATATAGTTCTAAGGATAAAGGCAAGATTTCGTATTACGGCTCCGCGATCTCAGCGATCTCAGCGTCTCCGCGAGAGTCCTTGCCAACCTCCGTGCCTCCGTGTCCTTTGTGCCTTTGTGTGAGCCCTTGCCAAAAATATAGAAATTTATCTTGAAATAAGTTTTATTTTTTGTTATAATTAATAAGTGAGAATCTTCAAATATACACGGTTCAGTCGATTTGCCGGGAAAGAGGGAATCTCTGATATAGAATTAAAGGAAATTTTAAAACAGTTTGAATCTGGTCAGGTTGTTACAGATCTTGGCGGAGGTGTTTATAAAATTAGACAAGCTAGATCAGGAGAAGGAAAAGCAAGCGGCTATAGAATAATTGTGTATTTTAAAAGTGGATTTCGTACTTTTTTTGTTTATGGTTTTGCAAAGTCTGACAAGGATAATATAAGTAATAAGGAATTACAGGCTTTTAAAACCGATGCAAAAGACCAATTTGCTTTAACTGATGAACAAATTGAAATAAGAAAAAGAAATGGAACATTAATAGAGATTTTTTAGGAGGTTAGAATATGAAATGCAAAAGTGACATTTTAGAAATGATACATGAAAATGCATCAGAAAATTATAAGATTGGGGCTATTTCGGAAGCCAGAATGCGCGAGTACGATGAAATGTGTCTTGTTAAAACACCCGAACCTGTATACGAAACAAACAATTCTGTGCAATTTGATCCCGCCAGAGGCGCAAATACTCCTGTTACAGCGTAAGGAAAAGACTGCTATGACTCACGCAGAGGAATGCGCTAAGACTCACACAAAGACACAAAGGCGCGGAGCGGTGGTTTGAAATCTTTTCTTTAATTTTAGAAATCTTTTATAGCTTTGATATATTTCTAGGGATTAAGGCAAGATTTCGAATTAAAGCTCTGCGTTCTCCGCGTCTTTGCGTCTCTGCGTGAGTCCTTGGCAATCTCCTTCAAGGTATCAATTACCACTTTTTCGTAGTGTACCCGCTGAGACGCGGGGGAAGAGGAGCGGGCGGCGGGTTGGGAGCGCAGGAAAAACGAAATAACACTGCCGATAGCCCGTAAGGATTTATGGCGTCCTTGGCGAGAAAAAATCCGGTTGTCTGCCGAGACTCTATCACCAAAAAAACTTGCTAAAAAACATTGCATGTGGTATACTAAATGTAAGGAGAAAGAATAAAAAATGCCGCTAATATCGCAATTTTATGGAATACTAATTTACATATACAAGGAATTAAATAGCAAACACCATATACCGCATTTCCATGCCAAGTATGCCGAGTTTGAGGGAGTGTTTGATTTTAAAGCTAACCTCATTGAAGGTGAACTACCGCCTAAACAAAGAAAACTTGTGGAAGCCTGGGCGTTGCTTCATGAAGATGAATTAAATGCCGCTTGGATTGCCTGGAGTGAAAGCGGTGAAGTAGTAAAAATTGAAGGATTAAGGTAAATTGCATGATACGTCCAAAAGCTATAGATGTAGAACCACGATCTGATTATTGTCTTTTGGTTACATTCAGTAATAATGAAAAACGAATATTTGATGTCAATCCATACCTTGATTTTAAGCCATATAGCGAATTAAAGAATTTGACTTTATTTAATACTGTAAAACCTGCAGGTTTAAGTGTTGAATGGCTGCATGGACAAGATATTTGCCCTGATGAACTTTATTATAACAGCAAACCTGAGATTAAGTAGTCACTTTAGTTTTCTTAGGGTATCAATTACCACTTTTTCGTAGTGTACCCGCTGACCCCCCTACACCATATGTAGCGTGGTGCGGTTAAAAATGCTAGGTATCAATTACCTTTTTTTACATTTTTATACCATTTAAATTTTTTTTCATTTTTTTTTCATTTTCGGTCAAGCACCACGCATCTGTGTGCCATATATATATGATTGTTTTTGCAAAATATGCTGGCAGTCAGGAGGCAAAAAAATGCGTAAAAAAAGAGAGCTTGCGGAAAGTGCGTTTTATCACGTTACATCAAGAACCAACAATAAAATAAGGGTTTTTGAAAACAAAATGGGACGTAAAATAATGGAATTAACCTTGCAGGACGCAAAGGACAAATTCCATTTTCGGTTAACAAATTTTTGTATCATGCCGACACATATACACCTGCTGATACAGCCGGAGGAAGGAACAGGTTTGAGCAGAATAATGCAATGGATAAAGATACAATCCGCAAAACGCTGGAATTTTATACACGGTTCCACCGATCACCTATGGGGCGCTCAACCATATTATTCAAGACCGATAAAAGACCAAAACGAATATGATTTTGTAATGGACTACATCGACCAGAACCCGGTGAAAGCAGGTCTTTCACAAACGCCGCAAGATTGGAAAGCGTCAGGAGCATTTTATAAAGTACAGGGCTTAACAGATTTAGTAGACTATGACCAGTTTGAACAAACAAAGTACAGAGACGTAAAACTGTTATTGCCGGTACAGTATATAGTCGCAAATTTATTGCCGCCAGCGCAACTGGAAAAAACAATAAAATATTACGGAACTTACGCATTAGAGCTGGAAAAACTTTATAAAACGGTCAGACAAATACCGTCATTAAGCGGCACAAAAATCAACAAACCCATGCGAGTCTATATGCGTTACTACACCCCAACAGCAGATTATTTTATTTACGAATACGACAAAGACGACACCATGTACGGCAAATACCAGCTAAACGTCTACCCCCACACAACAGAAAACAGAAAATTCAGCCTGGCAGAATTAAAAAAAACGCAAAACATAAAACTCGACTTTAAGGTATCAATTACCACTTTTTCGTAGTGTACCCGCGACCCCCCCTACACCATATGTAGCGTGGTGCGGTAGAAAACGTATGGTATCAATTACCATTTCCCGGAGACACAAAGGCGCGGAGCGGTGGTTTGAAATCTTTTCTTTTATCCCTATTAAATCTCTCATAGCTTCGATATATTTATAGGGATTAAGGGAAGATTTCGAATTAAAGCTCTGCGTTCTCCGCGTCTTTGCGTCTCTGCGTGAGTCCTTGGCAATCTCCGTGCCTTGGTGTCCTTTGTGCCTTTGTGTGAGTCCTAGCCAACCCTCGGTTTACTCCGTTTTCCATTCTCCGATGTTGCGTTTCTCGTAGTCAAAATCGACACCGATTTTAAATATTTTTTTTGTATTGCCTTCCCATGGCAGTAAGTATTCTTTGGTATTAATTTGAGCGAGAGCATCTTCTGCTGTGCCGTTAAGTTTAAATTCAAAGCAGTAAACATAGTTTTTTGTTTCGACTAATGTGTCAATTCTGCCGGCTGCGATGCGTACTTCGCTGCGGCAATTAAGACCAAGCATCGTGAAAACAAGATGTATTGCGGTTTGGAAATAATTTTCTGTGTCTTTTATTATATCGTACGGAATAGAAGATAAGAATTGTTTTAATGTATTTATAGTATCATCAATACTGCCTTTGACAACTGCGTTTATAAGGCGAGTATTAAAACTGCCTGCGGTTTCGTTAGATGTTAATAAATATTCATCTAATAAAGATTTAGCAAAACATGACTCTACTTCGATGTTTGGATAATCAAGAGTGAATTGGTTTGTTTCTTTGTTGTAGTCTTTTATTGTCAGATAACCGGCTTGATAAAGAATAGGTTCTGCTCTCATGTTTTCTATATCGTATTTATGTAAATCGTTATTATCAATCTGAAGATTGTTTAAGTTTAAAATATTGATTTTTTGCTCTTTAAGTAAATTTACTAAAAAACTGGGAGTTCCGGTTTCATACCAATAAGATGAAAAGTCTCCGTTTTTAAAATGTTTAAGTAAACCAAAAGGGTTGTAAACCTTCAATGGATTTTTTGAAAATCTATAACCATTATAAAATCTCCGCAGTTCATTTAAATAATCATCCCGTTCCATACTTGTATCATTAAGTATCGATTGAATTTCCGGTTCAAAATTGGCTTCCAATTCTTCTTGTGTTATTCCGCAAATATCTGCATATAAAGGATCAAGGGTTAAATCATCTAAATTATTTAAATCGGAAAATAAACTAACATGAGAAAACTTGGTTATACCGGTTAAAAAAACAAAACGCAGATATTTACCGAAAGGTTTTAAAATACTATAAAATCCTTTTAATTCATCCCTAATGTTTTTATGAAGAGATACATCCAGCATTGTATCTAATAAAGGTTTATCATATTCATCAATTATTACGACAGCTTTTTCTTTGTATTTATTATTCAAATCTATAATAAGATTGGAAAAAAATTCAGAGGAATAGTTTCCTCGAAGTTCAAGGTTAAAACTTCGTGCTATATTGTTAAGAGTGTTATTTAACGCAGAATTTAGAAAATCAGTTCCTTCTTTGAAATTTCCAATATTCATATCAATTCTGATAACCGGATGTTTTTTCCACTCCCAATCAAGAGAATTAATTGCAAGAGCAGGGTATCCGGCAATTTCTTTAAAAAGTTCACGTTTACCCTCGAAAATAGTACATAGTGTAGAACACAAGAGCGATTTGCCAAAGCGCCGGGGGCGGGAAAGAAAGTATATACTGCTGGAACCGGTAATTAATTGATGAATTATCTTTGTTTTATCAACATAACAATAGCCATTTTCACGGATTCTGTCAAAATCTTGGATACCAATTGGCAGTTGTCTCTTCATGATTTAATTATATGTCAATATAAAAATTAGTTCAATTATTGCAGACTGCTCCCAAGGTATCAATTACCACTTTTTCGTAGTGTACCCGCGACCCCCCCTACACCATATGTAGCGTGGTGCGGTAGAAAACGTATGGTATCAATTACCATTTTTGCAGTTTCTTGCCAAATTTTCTGCATTTTAAGACAATGAAAATGTGCCAAAAGCAGGATTCCTGCCAATTATTACATTTTCCAGTAGAAATATTCAGCAAAAATCGATATACTTTAACTATGCAGGGCTTTTTTTGTAAAAATCTGCTTACTCTTTCTTTTCTCTTGCCGATTGCTGCGGGGGTAAGGCTGTGAAGACCCGCTCGCTGTCCGTTATTATCCTGCTTCTTCTTTTTTCTTCCTTGTTTTTAATCACCTGCGAAAACCCCTGGATGACGCAGGCGTTTGGTCTTATAACAATATCTTTTAACAGTAACGGCGGAAGCGCTGTTCCAAATCAGCACTTGTTTAAAGGGGAGACGGTTACCCGCCCCGGTGATCCTGTAAAGGTTAGGCATCTGTTTAACGGCTGGTTCGAGGATAACGAAACTTTTCTTTTAGAGTGGGATTTTAGTACAGCGCCGGATGAAGAGCTTGTTTTGCATGCAAGGTGGGTAGAGCTTGAACTTATTGGTATCGTAGTAACAAGACAGCCTTTAAAGATGGAATATTTTGACGGTGAAACTCTTAATTTAGACGGGCTGGAACTAACGCTTTACTACGATAGCTCTTTTACCGAAACTTTGCCGTTCAGTGATTTTGCAGCCAGAGGAATTACTACGATGCCTGTAAACGGCACAGCGTTATCTGCAACGAGCCATAACGGTATACCGGTATCTGTTTTCTATAATACATTTGATGCAAATACCGATCCATTGATAGTTAATACTCTGGGCTCGGTATTAATTACGATTACCATAGAAAATATAATAGATATTGATTTTACTCCGCCTGCAATTCTGCCGCTTTCTCGTATTGCTGGAGATACTCTCGATGTAGAGATAGAGCCTGCAACAATCACCGCTTTAACAGAGGCAGATTTTAATGTAAACAGTATTGTATGGCAAATTGGATCGAATGTAAGAGTAGATATTAACAGCGATGGAATAAACAACATAGAACAATTAAGAAAATTCACGATTGATGCATCAGATGTCAGGTACAATAACATCGGCGGTCATACATTAAGACTGACAATTTATAAAGCCGGCGCGCCAAATGTGCCCTACATGGTAAATATTCCATTTAGGATAGTGGAATAAAAGGAACAGGAATGAGAAAAGAGCAGATGAAAAGATTTAGCCTCTCTTTATTAGCGGTTATTTTCTCTTTTTTAATTTTCTCATGTCATGATCCGTTTGTTTATAATACCGGATTAGACATACCGCCGGGCATGGGTTCATTTACACTTTCACTCTCGCCGGCGCGCACGATACTGCCTGATACTCCGAGATTATCAGATTTTTTTGATTTTCAGCTTATCTTTACAGCAACATCCGGCGGACGGAATGAATCTGAAAGAAGAGCTGCCGACGGAGACAATCCAATTTTAGCGCCGGTTTATCTGATGCCGGGAACATATAATTTAACGGTAAATGCCTACAAAGAAGGGACAACATCAGGTACAAGAGGTCCTCTTGCCGCGCGCGGCACAAAAAACGGAATAGTTATTGTTTCAGATGCAAGCATTTCAGAAACCATAATGCTTAATGCGCTTTTAACAGAAGGTACCGGAACATTCTCGTGGGATATTACTATAGATACTTCACCTGCTATTACTGTTAATAGCGCTACAATGACCATAAATAATCTTTCCGGTAATCCGGTGCATGGTCCAATAAATTTAAATACTGAAGGAGATAGAAAAACCGTTGGCTCTCATTCTCTGTCTTCCGGTGTTTACAGTGTAGTATTTAATCTGATAGAAAATAACAGCAAAGCTGTTGTATGGTACGAAGTCCTTCATGTGTACGCCGCTTTGGACAGTAGTTTTCAAATTACTTTTACTGATGATCATTTTAATAAAACGCATTATCAGGTAACACTTTATTACAATTACACAGGTAACAGTGAATTTATAACAGAATCTGTTATGCACGGAAATACTGCAACTGCACCTGGACATACAAGAGAATCAAATGTATATCTGTATCTTGATCCTGCGCCGGTAACTCCTGGTTGGAATTTGGAAGGCTGGTATAATAATGAGGCGCCGGAGAATGGAATTAAATGGGATTTTAGTAAACCTGTTGATAATGACATGATCCTTTATGCCAACTGGACAGGGTCGATAGATGTTTCTTCGTTTACATTCGACGGCAACAATTTTGAAAAAGCAATTGCGTATGTAAAAGATCATTCTGATAATGGTCAGACATATACTTTATTTGTTAATGATGATTTTGATGTTAAGCCGCAGGTAATAAATACTAGTGATATAAAACTAACAATTATAGGTATGGAACAAGCAAGAGAACTTCGATTATCAGAAAACGGCGTTCTCTTTACTATTGGAGCTCCCATATGTATTGGTATTGAACTGACTCTTGGAAATAATATTTCATTAGTTGGACGATACAATGAAGAAAATGGAAATGAGAATAACAATAACACTCTTGTGAGAGTTCAAAACGGCGCCAGCTTTACCATGAATGGTAATTCTATGATAACAGGTAATTATTTTTCATGGAACTCTGGTATTAGCGGCGGCGGCGGCGTAACTATTGATTATGGTACATTTACCATGAACGATAATTCTAAAATAACTAACAATATAAATGACGGTGAAGGCAGCGGTGGGGTAACTGTAACTGGCGGCGGCACACTTGTTATGAACGGTAATTCTGAAATTTCTAGAAATAGAGCAATTTATGCAGCTACCGGCGGCGGAGTGCACATCGAAAATGGCACTTTTTTACTGAATAGCGGAAACATTAGTGAAAACTATACTAGCGGCAATGGTGCAGTAAATATAGGTCAAGCTGGAATATTTACAATGACTGGCGGAAACATTGTTGGTAATGATTCTTATATGTATGGCGGCGGCGTATACGTTGAAGGTATCTTTAATATGGATAATGGGACTATTAGCCGTAATAGGAATATGCATGGCTCTGCTGCTGTATATATTGCTGGACCATCAACAAATAATGGAACTGGTATTTTTACAATGACTGGCGGAAGTATAACTGAAAATTTTGGCGGCGGATATAACGGTTGTTCAATATTTGCTGGCGGTAATTTTCCTGTTATTTCAATTAAAGGCGGGACTATCAATAATAATTCTGGAGCATTTGGTGATATTGCTCATTTGACTGGAAGTTTAAATCTTTCAGGAGACGCAAAGATAGGAAAAATATTTTTAACACTGTCTTATAAATCCATAAATATTGAAGATGATTGGGAAGGTGAGATTGCAGAAATAATTTTAGAATGGGATGATTATTACGGCGGATCTCCTAATGACTGGGAAGGAAAAGCTATACTGACTGGTAATGTAAACGCAGGTTTAAATGGACTTTCGTTTACAGGTTTTTTTCCACAAATGAGTGTATATGATTTGCCTATTCCTCCTCCGTTGTCAATTAGTTCTACTCACCATATTGATTCAGGCGGAATCTTAAGATTAAACCCATTCGATCTTTATGAAGAAGTTGCTAAATATGAAAATGCAACTGCTAATATGGAAATAGTTGTTCCTGCGAATATTGCTTTACAGCAGAATGTTGTAATTCCGCCAAACACAAGCGGAGCAACTCTTACAATAAGAAGTAATGCACCAGCACGAATTTTATCTCGCAGTATTGAGGACGATGATCCTGAAAGTGCTCTGTTTATAGTTTCGGCTAACGCTAGATTAGTATTTGAAAATATTATAGTTGATGGTAAAAGCGGTCTCTCTTCCAGTAGCAGTGGTTTTACTGGGAATGAAGCTTCACTTGTTAGGATTATCGGCAGCGATGGTCAAACGTCTGCAGGTATTTTTACCATGAATGATGGTGCAGTGTTAAGAAATAACCGTGCATATCAAGGTGGTGCAGTAAGGGCTGTTGATAATGTAAACCCCGGACGATTTGTAATGAACGGCGGCAGTATTGTCGATAACATGACGGTTAACGGCGGCGGCGGTATAGATGTTTTTGGTAATTCTGCTATTAGTGGCGGTCATATTACATGGAATCGTTTATTGTCTAATGATACTATATCAGATGTTTATACTCGAAATTATCCTATAACCTTGTCGGGGACAGCCTCAATTCACACTCTCTCGTTAGAAGCAAATGCAGTATTTAAACCAAGTATTATCATTGGAGCAGCTGGTTTTAAGAGCTGGGTTAATACTCTTAATTTAATTTATAATTCTAGTATGGCAGAGACAATAAATTGTTGGCAAGGTGAAAGAATAATCCAAGCAGTGGGTATACTCACAGAAGAAGATTTAGAAGGAATCACATTAGGAAACTTTATTTCTTATGGTGAAACTCAAGCAATTGATGACACACATTTTATCGTTACCTCTGGTTCAAATATAGGAAGATTGATGTCTTTATCCAGTACAGACGACTACACATTCAACATCACCATTCACAAAATAGACGAATGGAACTTGCTCGACGAAGACGAATTAGTCTTTGACATCTTTGATGAGCCAAGTTTACTGCCAAAAACTTTCGAGGTAGAGGTAGCCTACAGAGACGGTTATACCTATCAATGGTATTTAGACGGTAATGCGCTGACAGGTGAAACATCATATCAGTATGAATTTAATGTATCTAGCGAAAAACAAGCCGGTAACTTTGAACTTGTTGTAGTAGTAACAAAGAATGGCAGCGACGAAAGCCGCTCTGGCGGAGTCCGCATAAGGGTGGAAAGGTAGGGCTATATGGGAAAATTGACTAATAATTTTTTTGAAGCAATCCAATTAATAAAAAGCGCCATACTTAAAAGCCGTTATCGTGCAGCAACCTTGGCAAATAAAGAATTATTGTCACTCTATTACGGAATTGGAAAGTTTGTTTCGGAAAATAGCAGAAAAGAAGTTTGGGGAACAGGTGCAATTGAAACAATTTCAGAAAAACTACAACAGGAATTGCCTGGATTACGAGGATTTTCGGCTGGTAATATCAAGAAAATGAGAATTTTTTATGAAGAATGGCATGGATACATAGAAAATCGTGCATCGATAACGCACGATTTAGAAATAAATCCAAATCAAGATGTAGAAATTCGTGCGTTGATAACGCACGAATTGGAAAAACTACCTTTTGGATTTTTAAATACAGGTTTTACACATCATTATGAAATAATTAATAAAACAGCATCACTTGAAGAACGTTTGTTTTATTTAGAACGATGTGCTGCAGAATTTTGGAGTGTTGAAATATTACGTTATAATTTAAAAAGCAACTTATACGCAACCATTGGTAAAATTTCTAATAATTTTCAAGCTGCAATTTCGGATAAGGATATGCAGCAAAAAGCCATTCAATCGTTTAAAGATGAATATCTGCTTGATTATATAAACATAGAAGATAGTGATGATGAACCGGATGAACGAGTACTTGAAAGAGAAATCGTAAACAATATTCGAAAATTTATTATGTCGCTTGGTAAAGATTTTTCTTTTATCGGCAATCAATATCGTTTAATAATAGAAGAACAAGAATATTTTATAGATTTGCTTTTTTTTAACAGGCAGCTTCAGGCTCTTATAGCCATTGAATTAAAACGAGGTGATTTTAAACCTGAATATTTAGGTAAAATGAACTTTTATTTATCTGCGCTTGACGATTTAGTAAGACTTCCGCACGAAAATCAGTCTGTTGGGATTATTTTATGCAAATCCAAAAGCCAGCGAATTGTTGAGTATGCTTTTCGCGATATGACAAAATCAATGGGTGTGGCTACTTATAAAACAGCATCGGAATTGCCGCCAGAATATAAAAATGTTCTTCCAGACGCAGAGCAGTTGAAGGAATTATTGTGAGGAGCAGCATGATAAAAAGATTAACGATTGTTGTAATAATATTATCCATTCTCTTATTATCAGCATGTGATCTTTTTGCCCCATCAATTGACATACCAACTAATCTCCCCGACGGTAAAGTACAGGTAAAATTTCAAATAAAGAATATAAGTAATCGAAGTATTTATCCGGATCTAGATAATTTAGAAATTGCATACTATGAATTATTCGGAGCTATTGTTGAAGACGAAAATGATCCTCCTGATGAAGAATTAATAACTAATATTGATACTGACGCTAATGAAGTAACAGTCCCTCTTGATCCGGGAAAATGGAACTTTACCCTAACCGCTTATGATGATAATGATAATCCGGTTCTGGAAGGCAAGGTATTAAACATTGTTATCCCGCTTGTTAATAATGATGCTATCAGGTTTACACTTTATCCTATAAATTCTGATAACGGCACAATTGATATAACATTTGTTATTCCTGTAGAGGCTGGAATAAACTTCGTAGAAGTTTTTGTAAATGGATCGCTTGCATTAGAGGAAGATATAGCAAACGACAATTATATGTATTATAAAAATAATATATCTGCAGATGATTATTTTACAGTATTTAAATTTTACACACGCATTTGGAATCAAGAGAAAAGTGAAAATGATCGTCACTTAAGAATAACTGTATCAGAAATGATACATGTACGAGGAAATGTTTCAACCTATGCGTCTATTGCTCTTGCAATGAAAGATATTAATCCTATCGACACACAAGAACGCTATGTAGTACAAAACGGAACCGGCGACGGCTCTTCCTGGGTAAACGCTTCCGGCGATCTCCAAAAAATGATAGATGATGTACATGAAGCCTGGCGTCTAGGCGCGAAAAAAGCGATTGTGCATGTTGCAGCAGGAGAGTATAAACCCACATATTGGATCGATGGAGTCACAGGTGCCACAGTCAGCGATGGCATCGATCCTCGTGACAAAACATTTATTCTGCGCCGTGGTGTAGAGCTTCGCGGCGGGTATATTGCTGGAGAAGAAATCGGCGAAGCGGATAGGAAAGATCGTTTTAACATAAATGGCGAACCTATAAATGAAAATCATCGTGTAACGCTTTCAGGCGATTTTACAGCTAATGACAATGATAAAGCATATCATGTTGTGCTGGCAGTAAACATTCCTGGCGGAGATGCAACAGCAATTGTTGATGGGTTTACGATAACTGGCGGGAATGCGAATAGCGGTGACAGCATATTGGTTCAGACGAATACTATCCAGAAAAATCGCGGCGGTGGTATTTATTCTGTTAATTCCTCGTTAGTATTAAATAATGTAGTCGTTGAAGATAATCAAGCAGAAGAATCTGGTGGCGGAATGTATATAGAACGCGGTTCTGTTGCTGTAAATAACAGCAGTATTACTGTAAATAATTCGAATAATGGCGGCGGAATAGCGATTAGTGAAGCCGAATCATTAGTAATTACAGATAGTGTTATCGAAGGAAATAATGGAAATGAGGATATACATAGTTTCTTTGCTGCAAATTTAACTTTATCAAAAGAATCTATTATAGAATCAATAACTTTATTAGCTGATAGTGAAGATACAACAAGCGCTATAAATATTGCTTCGGACTGGTCAGGTGTAATTGAGATTCTTAATCTGGAAGGAACTTCTGATCTTGCTGACACTATTGGATGGTGGGAAGACAGTCAAGTGCTAACAGGAACATTGAACAATATATCAGGAGATATTTCATTAGGGGACTTTATTTTTAGCATTGGTGGCGCAATTGACATCAACATCACCCACGAGATTGCGCCGGATGGCAGACTTGTTGCAAAACAGCAGAGCAACGGTGTAATGGTAATTCAAGGTACAAACGAAATACCGTATCCAACTCTAGCTGAAGCCATCACTAACACTACCGGCACCTACACCGTAAGAATATTATCAAGTCCGCAAACACTAACACCGACAAGCTTGTCTGACGGTACCAATATCACCCTGATAGCTGGTGGTTCGCTAACCGAAGCCGTAATAAATCTTTCCGGGCAAGGAAGCATGTTTAATGTTGAAAGAGGTGCATCTTTAACTTTAAATAACGGTATCACACTTGTTGGGCACAGTAATAATAACGATTCTCTTGTGAGGATTGAAGATGGAACACTTACGATGAATGCCGGAGCTGCTATACAAAATAATCATACAAGCGGTGACGGCGGCGGTGTATTCATAGAATATGGAACATTTAACATGAATGGCGGTACAATTTCAGGTAACACCGCAAGAAACGGCGCCGGTATTTACTCTCGTTCAGGTGTATTCAACATGAGCGGCGGTTTAATAACAAATAACACGAGCTCAAATGGTAGCGGGGTATATATCAACAGTTATACTGAATCATTCAAAGTTGGCGGAGATGCAAAGATACAAGGTAACGGAAACAATAATGTCTATCTTGATGGAGCCAAAACTATCGAGCTTGATAATGGAGTTCCCCCTCCAGCGCCTGGTATGAGTATTTTCGTTAACACAACAGGTACAATAGTACAAAGCGGAATAGATGATACTAACATTGCTTATTTCCATCCTGATGATACCGGTAAAATAAAACATAACTTTGACGGACAGCTATTTATTTCTAGTGCATTGGAACAAGAACAGCAAAAATTCTACAGAGAAGTAGCAGAATATCGAACTGCAACTGGTCCTAATCCCAAGGAAGTTATTGTAAGCAGTAGTTTTGAATTGCCGACGCCAGTTTTAATTCCTGTTAATGCAAATGGCGTGGATTTAATTATTAGAAGTGAAAATACAATACAAACTCTAACACGCGGTTTTGAAGATACAAATATATTCAGAGGGTTAATAACTGTTTCGCCGAATTCAAGATTAATTTTAGAAAATATTATTATTGACGGCAGTAAAACCAGATTCCCAAATAATGCATCGTCACTCGTATATTTAGTTTCTTCTGGTGTTCCAAAATCTGAACTTACGATGAATAACGGAGCAATTCTGCGAAATAACCGTGCATCTATGGGTGGTGGTATTGCTTCATATGGTATAGTAAACATTAACGGCGGCGAAATAACTGAAAACACATCCATCAATAACGGCGGCGGTATATTAAATGATTACGGTACACTAAACATGACTGGCGGAAAAATACATTTAAATTCCGGCAGAAGCGGCGGCGGAATTGCATCTTTTAACTATAGCATAATCAACATAAGCGTAAGCGGCGGTGAAATATCTGGGAATACTGCCACCATCAACGGCGGAGGTATATATCTAAGCAGTAGTGGTGATAGTTATACATTCGGTGGTACTGCAAAGGTAAGTGGAAATACTTCAAATGGTACTCCAAACAATGTCTATCTTGAAAATGGCGTTACAATTATGCTTGGCGATGGTGTCTCTGTACCAGTTCCCGCTTCAGGTATGGAAGTTTGGGTGCGAACACAAAATAACCAACCAGGTGAAATAATCGTCAGCGGCGGCGCAAGTGCAATTGATAATACAGCTAGTTATTTCTACGCAGATGCAGATGGCATGGCAGTAGTATTGGATAACGGAAGTCTTATTCTTTCTGCTGCCGCAGTTGGCACTGAAGGTAACCCTTTCCCTATTTACGACGAAGAAGGTTTACGTAAAATCGGCTCAACCACAGACGGCTGGAATCTTAATTCGCATTACAGATTAATGAAAAATATCCCGATTATACCTGTCTCAGAGGGGGGTGAGCCCTGGACTCCGATAGGTCCATTTGCCGGCAGTTTAAACGGCAGCGGATATGCCATAACCGGGCTTGTAATTAATAGCAGCGGCGGCAGTTCAGGTTTGTTCAGCAGTTCAAGCGGTAAAGTACGCAATCTTGGACTTGTGGATGTTAGAATTACCAATACTACAGGTGGGAATGTTGGCGCAATAGCTGGAAGCGGCGGAGGAACAATTGATAATTGTTTTGTTACAGGCAGTGTCACTTCTAGCGACGGGTCGGGACAGTACATTGGCGGATTTGTAGGCAATGCCGGCACTATTGTTATTAAAAACAGCTATTTTGACGGTATTGTTAGCGGCGGTTCCAATAATGTCGGCGGATTTGTGGGAAGCACAAGCGGTAGTATTACAATTACGGATTCCTTCGTTTCTGCAAATGTCTCCGGTACCGGTAATATTGGCGGATTAGTAGGCAATGGCAATGTTACAATTAGCAACTGCTATGTTTCAGGTACTGTAAAAGGTAATACAAATGTAGGCGGTATCGCAGGAAGCGCAACAAGCGGAACAATAACCAACTGCGTTGCGTTAAACCAGAGTGTGACAGCAGCCGGTACTACAAATGTTGGACGTATAATAGGCACAGGATCAGCATCGACAACCAACAACCAAGCATGGAACGGCATGAAATTAAGCTTAAACGGCAACAATTATACTGCAAATAATAATAATAATGGTAAAGACGGCGCACATCTTGATGACATTACAAATGTAAACACCTGGCCTGCTGTATTCACAGCCATCCCATGGAGTTGGACCGACACAACAAAAATGCCGCGCCTTGCCAGCCATCCCGCTCAGGATTGGCCTTTGTATATAACAGGCGGCAGCGCAACCTTCAAAATAACAATCAACCCATTCGCGTCCTCGGGCTTTGTGTTTGTTCAAGAACCCTCCGGTCCGATGGTCCTTAAAAAACCCAACGGCGATTCTCCAACTGTGTTGAGTATAACTATAACTTACGGTGGCGAATATACAATCGCCCCCAATGATATAAAATGGCTGGTAAACGGCGAAGAAAAGGGAACCGGTTTTTCATTTGATCTAAGAGCAATTGATTACGGCTACGGTACAAGATTCCTAACCCTATACGCAATTATAGACGGCAAACCCCACAGCCACGTATTCGAGTTCCATGTGGAGCACGAGCAATGAACAAACACATTGCAAGAGAGGAAATATTGATATATAAAAATGAAATTATTGACATTGTATGCAAAATAGTGTATATTTACATACAAGGAGAAAAGTATGGCACAGACGAATATTAACATCCGTATGGATGCACAATTAAAGAAGCAGTTTGAAGCATTCTGCTTAGATGTGGGGTTAACTATGAGCACCGCTTTTAATGTTTTTGCAAAAACATCTGTAAGACAGCAAAAAATCCCCTTCGAAATCACATCAGTTACCGACCCTTTTTACAGTGAAGCCAATATGAGCGCTCTTGCGGAATCTGTAAAGCAATTGAAAGAAGGCAAAGTAGTTGTAAAAACTATGAAAGAATTAGAGGCAATGGAAAGTGAGTAAAATTGTATTTGCTGAAAAAGCATGGGAAAATTATCTCTACTGGCAAAAGCACGATAAGAATATGATCAAAAAGATAAATCAATTGGTAAAAGATATTGAAAGAACACCGTTTGACGGACTTGGTAAACCAGAACCATTAAAAAATAATTTATCAGGATGGTGGTCACGCAGAATAGATGATACGCATCGTATTGTGTATCGAATAGAAAACGGCAGCCTTGAAATTGTTCAATGCAAAGACCATTATGACGAGGCATAGGAAGGAAAATGAAAAAAGAGCAAATATCAAATAACAAAGCTTCTCGCTCTCTGCTCCGAACCGTATGCTCTCTGTTCTTTGTTCTTTGCTCTCTGCTCATTACTTCCTGTTCCGATCCTTTCGCTTTTAACGATGAACCGCACATAACGCCGCCTGAAAACCTCCCCCCCGGACACGGATGGATAACCTTCAGCGTGGCAGGCAATAAAGTCAGCCGCAATATTGTGCCGGAGACTCTTTATGAAAGTGATATCAGTCTGTTCGTTCTGACATTTACCGGCGCCGAGAAAGGTACAATTATCGTTGTCAAAATAGATGGCAATGATTACATCAACGAAGTTCCAATTTTTTTAGAAGAAGATGAGTGGAGCCTGTCTGTAGAAGCTTATCTTTATAATAATGATTATGTGGAGGGTGAAAACGATGAATACCTGCTTGTCGCCCGAGGTGAATATAATGGTACCTTTACAATCACAGCAGGTGCAGGCGAGAGCATAACTGTAAATCTGAACGCGATACTTGATGGCGAACCCGGCGGTAAAGGTCTTTTTAGCTGGGATTTACAATTTGGTGCTTTTCCGACTATACCAATGCCTATAACTGCGACAATGACATTACAAACGCTTACCGGTATAGATGTATTTCCTCCGGTTGATTTAATGACTGGAGTTAGCAGCAATCTAATTCAAAAAAGATCTTCCATGCAAATTAACATTGGTTATTATCAAGTTGAAGTAAAAATTTCGTTTAAACCCGAGGACGAAATTGAGGACTTTGTTTATTTTGCTGTAGTGTATATATACTTAAACCTCGAATCAATTTTTAAACTGTATTTAAACGAAGATTATTTTAACCTTAACTTTTTTGTTGTTACCTTTATGCAGCCTGACGGAACGGAACCGAAAGTAACTGTTCTTCCCTTTACACCAATTACCGAGGCAAGAGCTGTTGCTCCCATCTACAAACCTATAACAGAGGGACTATATCTTAATATGCCCTACCCTGTGCCTGCGAACAACGATTTCCTTCATTGGTGGTCTGACATCGACGACGACGAAAATATTTCGTGGGATATGGACAACAGGATCGTTGAAGATAGATACATGACGCTTTTCCCCAAATGGAAATATGAACCGATTAATATCACAGGTTCCGGCAGCATTGCAGATAACGCGCTTGATTATGTAAATGAGAACGCCGTTTCGGGTGATAGATATACCCTGTTAATAGACGGCGATGTTTCAGTGAGGTCATTTACTGGCGGTTTAGGTCCCATCCAAGATGTTCATTTTTTATTAGCCGGACTTGGCGAGGAAAGAAAAGTTACGCAGGATGGGTATCTTGACTTTGCATCATTAAAAATAAGCGATTTTATTCTGGGTGCAAATATTACATTTGAAGGGTTGGTATACGGTTATGAATCGGTTTTCAAAATGTTAACTGGTTCAAAAATTGCCGGAAGTACAAAGGATAGTGGTTATGCGTCTGCTGTATTTCTTAATAGAGCTAAATTTATAATGGAAGGCGGGACGATTACCGGTAATACATACGATTATGATGGGAATGGTGGTGCCGTTTATTTGGAAGATTCCGAAATTAATATGTCAGGCGGAAGCATTACCGGAAACACCGGCGGTCACGGCGATGTTGTGTTATCCAACTTCAACAAACTCTCCTTGTCGGGGTCAGCCGTAATTGGTAAAATTGCTGTTTTATATTCTTCTAGCTTTTCCAATCCCATAGAAATCGATGCCGACTGGAGCGGGACAATCGGGACGCTTGATTTATTTGGAGATGCCGGTGATTGGAAAGATGTACAGATACTGGCAACCGGCACCTCTCCTGCAATTATCGCAAGAATTAACGGCAGTCTTGGGTACTTTAATGGCTCGCTGTCTACTCCGATAAAACCTAAGTATGAAATTAACGCAAATGGGGTTTTGGTGGAGGCGGAAATATTTAACTTCATGGATAAAATTAATGAGTACAGAGACGGCTCCGACAGCATGGCAATCTATGTTCCACATGATATTACTCTGGAAGACCTCAATGTTTTTATTCCCGCAAAGTCGGGTGATATAACGCTCACGATTAAGAGTAAACCGTGTTCAACTCACGCTTCAACTGAAAACTGCGAAGATTGCACATTTACGATTTTCCGGGGTAGAGAGAATACCTCAATTTCAGAAACCGATTTCGGCGGTTTGTTTATTGTAGGAAATGGCGCAAGATTGATTTTAGAGAACATTATAATTGACGGTGGATACGAGGAAGATAATTCTGGTGTTCCTATAGAATTTACCGATAACCAAGCCACGCTTGTAAAAGTAAACTCAGGCGGTCATTTTACAATGAGAGCCGGTGCTGTCTTGCAAAATAATCGTGCAAGTATTGGCGGTGCAGTGTATTTGATTGACGGCACTTTCATTATGGACGGCGGGACAATAACCGGTAACTTGGCAACAGGAAATTCCGGCGGTGTTTACATCGCTGGTTCCGGCACCAGTGGAAAAGTTAATTTTACAATGACAGGCGGGCAGATAACCGGCAATACAGCAAAAGACGAAAATGCTCCTCTGCCCGAAAATGTTTTCAAAGTTGGCGGCGGTGTAACTGTCACTTATTCTGCTGTTTTTAATATGCATGGCGGCAGGATTTCAGATAACACAGCCGGTGACGGCGGCGGAATACATATGTCTGATAACGGTACTGTAAATATTTACAATGGTGTTATTTCAGGTAATGATGCGAAACGCGCCGGAGGCGGGATTAATATAACCGGTACAGCCGAAAGATTTAGTACTGTAAATATGTATGACGGTAAAATATCAGGAAATACTGCGAGCAACGGCGGCGGGATATTTGTGGTTGATTCTGAATTCAATATGAGCGGCGGTTTAATTGGCGGAGACTTGCAAGAGGATGCGAATAAAGCGGTGACTAGCGGCGGCGGTGTCGCTTTCTTTGAACTTTTACCTGGAAATCAAGGCAGATTGATTCTCGGCGGTACCGCGAAAATTTTTGGGAATACAAATGGCGCGACCACTCCAGTTCCAAACAATGTACATCTGGCAAACGGCAAATTTATAACCATTGGAACATCTGCCCCCAATGCCGGTATGCAGGTAAACGTAAACAACGGCGATAATAACGGCGTATTCGTGCAAAACGGCGCAGACGAATCGCATGCCCAATATTTCCACGCAGATGACACAGCGCTTAGGCAAGTGGTATCGGTGACAGGCGGCAGGCTTGCGCTGGCTATTAAAGTTAACACCCCTGCCGGATTGCAAGGTGTCGAAAACAATCTCTCTGCCCATTATATTCAGACAGATAATATACCGATGTCGGGTGTAGATTTTACCCCGATTGGACCAGGTAATTTTACAGGTAGTTTCAACGGCAACGGGTTGGAAATTACAAATCTTAATTTATATTTCGATGACCCCGCCGCTTTTAATATTGCTTTATTCAGAAGTATCGGTAACGGAGGTGTTATAAAGAATGTAAGACTTGTAGAAGTTCAGATCACTTCTAGTTTTACCGGCGGGATTGCAGGCACAAATTCAGGAACGATTGATAATTGTTTTGTTTCAGGTCGAATCGACGTTTTAGAATATGGTACCGCTGGCGGTATAGTATATAGAAACTCTGATGGAGGTACTGTTAAAAATTGTAATACTGATGTAATGATTGTAGGTTTATGGCAAGATGGTTCTCTAGGCGGAATAGCGGGTTTTAACAACGGAGTTATTAAAAACAGCTATTCGACCGGTAATATAACCGGCGATTCCAATACTACCATTATTGGTGGAATTACAGGACAGTTAAATGGTGGTGTCGTGGCAAACTGCTATTCTACAGGCAAAATTACTGGTTCTGGTTCTGTCGGCGGTATTGTAGGATCGATGAGTCAAGGTATTATAGAAAATTGCTTCTCCACAGGTGATATTGAGGGTGATGTCGGAACAGGTGGTGTGGTTGGTTATATAAGTCGCAATGATAATGTTATAGTTCAAAACTGCTACACCATAAGCAATGTAAAAGGTGCTTCTTCTGTTGGAGGTCTATTTGGTAGTTATAGCGGTAGCACCGGAACTCCAACTATAACCAACAACTTAGCGTTAAACCGGAGTATTGCCAGTTCTTATGATGATATTGGACGTATAGTAGGCTCAAGTTTAGTAATGACTTTATCCAACAACTACGCCTGGGACGAAATGCAGTTGACAGTTAACGGCGCTGTCTTCGATCCGCCTGACAATCTTAATAACGGTACAAATTTAACCGCAGCACAAATAATGACAGAATCCCAATGGACAACCCCAGCCAATTGGAACACAACTACAGGTAGTACATGGGACTTTACTGACACTTGGCAGTGGAACGGAGGTAGCTATATGCCATCCCTAAAAGGCGTAGGCAATCCCCAACCATGGCCTGAACATTTCGTAAACTAAAATGATAGCCGCTGCCTTTTTGAGGAGAAAGAATGGAGAGTAGAGTAAAGAATTTAAAAACTAACCATACAAACTCTTGCAAGAACACAGAACAACGGGTTCGTGTCCGTTAGCGTGGTTCGTGGTAAAAAATTCCTCCCCCTCTTCCTCCGCGTCCTCTGCGTCCCTGCGTCTCCGCGAGAACTCTTCGCTCAAGCTGGCTCAATTAGAGAAAATGATTGCAAAAAAATAAAAAAAACATTATAATTAATTAGAGGTAATAAATGAAATTGTCATATTCTTTTTGGGAAGCTAAAGAGGGCGGATTCATAGGTTATTTGAATCAATATCCGGATTATTGGACGCAAGGTGACAGTATAAAAGAACTCGAAGATATGCTTTTATCCCTTTACGGTGATATTATGCAATTTGACGACTTTCAGGCTGCGGTACATGAAAGCACAGGTTTTATTACAGTGCCGGCGTGAAACGAATAGATTTAATTCGAATAATCGAAAAAAATGGCGCTGTTTTTATTCGGCATGGAAGTGATCATGATTGGTATAAAAATCCAAAAACCGGTAATTATGATGCTGTACCTCGTCATAGAGAAATAAAAAAGCCTCTAGCGCAAAAAATAATAAGAAGACTTTCTTAGAAGCCCCTCTTCCCTCTGCGTCCTCAGCGTCTCCTTCAAACCTTCGGTTTGCGGTCTGCGAGAACTCCTCGCAACCTCTTCCCCCTCTTCCTCCGTTCGTGTTTTGCCAACGAAGTTTCTAGGCGGTTCGTGGTAAAAAATTATTCCCTTCTTCCTCCGCGTTCTCAGCGCCCCTGCGTCTCCGCGAGAACTCTTCGCAAAATCTTCCCTCCGTGCCTCTTCTTCCTCCGTGTCTCCGTGTGAGTCTTCTCCCAACCCCGCCTGCCTGCTTGACAAATAAACGTACGAGAAATATCTTTGTACCAAGGAATAAAACAATGTCCGCAGTATACACAGAAATAACCTTAAGAAATATAGCTGATGAAGCGATAGCCGAAACCGGATTAGTCAAAAACCATAAAATCCGTCAAACTACAGTCAAAGCGTTAGTAGACACAAATGCATGGACATTGGTTATCAATGAAGCGACACGGCAGCAGCTAGGTTTAAGAAAAAGACAAATTGAAACTAAAACAGGTACGCTAGCAAACGGCAAAATAACAGAATACAGCATTGCAGGACCGGTAGAAGTCAAATGGAAAAATCGCCGTGCTACATGCGACGCCATCGTATTACCCAAAGCAGACAACATATTACTAGGCAAAATCCCTCTTGATGCCATGGACCTAATCATCCACCCACAAAAAGAAGAAGTAGTAGGCGCCCACGGCGACGAAGAACTACATAAAATCAAGTAAAATCCACCCCCGCCCCTTGACAATACTATCGAAGTACGATACTATGACATAATGCAGGTATTTAAATGATACAAAGTTTTGGAGACAAAGATACCGAAGCGTTGTTCAACCGCCAGAGGGTAAAAAAATTACCCCGGAATTACTGCAACGCGGTAGAAGCAAATTACTCATTATACATGCCGCTACGGATGAAAATGATTTACGTATACCGCCCGGTAACCGTTTTGAAAAATTAAAAGGCGACAAAGAAGGGTTGTGCAGTATCCGGATAAACGACCAATGGAGAATCACCTTTAAATGGCTGGACGGGAATGCCGACATTAGGAGAATGCTATGAAAAAGAAATTAGACCTAATTAAACCGGGAACCATACTGCAGGAAGAGTTTATGGAACCTCTGGGGATATCGGCGTACAAATTAAGCAAAGAAATAAAAGTACAGCAAACCGCCCTAAGTCAAATAATCAAAGGGACACGAAAATTAACGGCGGGTACAGCCCTGCGGCTTTCAAGATATTTCGGCAATTCCGCGCAATTCTGGTTAAACCTTCAAAATTATTACGATTTAGAATCCGAAAAAGAAAAAAAAGAATACATAATAAACGAGATAATCCCCTACAACCAAGTAGCGGAAAAACCAGCAGTCTACAACAACAAAAAAAAAGGCGCCTGAAGCCAGTACCATTTATGCTCCCCCAAAAAAAAGAAGTAGCAGGCGCCCACAGCGACGAAGAACTACACAAAATAAAATAAATCCCCTCCCCCCCGTTCGTGTCCGTTCGTGGTAAAGATTCTTCCCTCTCTTCCTCCGCGTCCTCAGCGCCTCTGCGTCTCCGCGAGAGCTCTTAGCAAACTCTCCCCCCGTTCGTATGGTTCGTGGTAAAAAAGCTTGACGCAGCTCGCAAATATTCATATATTCGTATAAATTGAATGAAAAACAAACATTACAGAAAATCTTCTCTAAAATCAATCAGGCGATACAGCAGCGCCGTCCGGTACGTTATTTTATATTTTGCATTATCCTTGCTTTTCTCGCAGGCTGTCTTTGCGCAGGACTTTTCATCGCTGGACAGCGATCTGCTCTCGCTGGAAAATTTGATAGCAGATACCATAGCCAGCACGGAAGAGCAACAGAGATTATTGGACGACTTGAAAACGAACTTGAACGCGAGCGGGATATTAATCGCCGGTTACGAGAACATAATACAAGAGCAAGAGAACTTGCTGACGGAATTACGGGGGCGGCTGAACGAAATGTCAGAAACCTACAGGATGCAGTCAGCCTTATCGGCGAGATCAGAACGAAGGTTAAAGTTCTGGCGGATTTTTACAATGGTAGCACTCCCGGTCACAGCAGTGATTAGCGGAGGAATAGGATATGTTATCGGCAAGTAATAAGTATTTGCATGAATCCGGCGCAAAATCCGGGCAATTTTTCCTAAAATCGCCTAAATTCCCCCTTTTCCTTCTATACTAAGCTCAAAAATACCACGATAATATAGATATGAGCACAAAATACAAGCGGCGCGAAATGGATAAGATACGTTTTTCGATTGGCGCTAAATTGATAACGATTATATCGTTTATTGTTATTATTTCCCTTGGTTCCATAACTGCCCTGGTTTCATTGCTGGTTCAGGCAGATTTGCGGATTTCCGCGGAGGAAAACAACTTTGAAGTTAACCGCCGTTCGGCAATGGAAGCGGAATCCGTGCTTGTAAATATGCGGGCTAACTCAAGGATCCTTATTCAAAATATAACTACAGGGCAGCCAGGGCAGCCGGGGATTATTCAGCAGTCGGCAGATTTTTTCTTTGGGGAAAATCCGCAGATAGCGGCAGTTTTTTTTATCGCTTCCGGCAGAAGAGAACAATTGTTTTTAAATAAGCAATTTTTTCATTCAAGAGAAATTGATGATTACCTGGCAACTTCTTTTTTTGCAGAACAAAGAGATGCACTTGGCCGCGCTGTTCGCGGAGAAACTTTGCTGCAGAACGCTGCGCCTCATTTTTCGCGTCCGCTTTTGGCGTTGTTTTTTCCATGGCAGGGCGGAGGAGTGGGAGGAGTATTATTTTCTTCAGATAGTTTGAATGAAAATTTCGGGATGGGATTAAATCAGACTTATTTATTAAACGGCGCGGGTGATATTCTTTCTCATGCAGATTCTGAACTTGTAAAAAAAGGCGTAAATATAGCTCATTTACAGGTTATAAGGAATATACTGGACAGCACAGAACGAAACAGACAGCAGCTTCTGGAAGCGGATTTTGATATTTTATACAACTACAGTGAAAACAGCGGAATTTTTACGCCTTTACTGGAAAAAATTTCACCGTTGATTGACAGGGCAAGTATGTTTTTTAAAACTTTGTTAAAAATAGAAGATAAAGAAAGCGGGCAAACGCGGATGTTTGTCGCATACACAAAATTGAATATTGCAGGCGCGGTTGTAATAACAAGCATTGAGTACGATAAAGTTTTTGAAGGAATAGCCGCAACAACACGGCGTAATATTTATTTAACTATTTCTGTTTTAAGTATCTCGATTATTTTTATCTGGTTTTTTGCCAAAACAATTTCCATTCCGCTTAAATCTCTGGCAGGAGTTGCGCGGCAGATCGAAAACGGAAATTTTCAAAATGATCTTAAACCGCAAAGCAAGGATGAAATAGGAATTTTAACTTCCAGTTTCCAGAAGATGTGTTCTGCCCTGCATATTTTCGGCAGATTTACAAACAAGGAAATCGCGGTTAAGGCAATGCGCGGAGAAATTAAACCGGGCGGTTTGCCGAAACATGGGACAGTATTCTTTTCTGACATCCGCGATTTTACCGCAAAGTCTGAAGGTTTCTCCAAATTTTTCGGAGCGGAAGCATCAGATAAAATTGTTCATTGGCTGAACAGTTATTTTACAGAAATGGTTGACTGTGTAGAAAAAACAAACGGCGTAGTAGACAAATTTATAGGCGATGCTGTTATGGCTCACTGGGGAACGGCGTATAGCGCGGGCAGTCCGCGTAAAGATGCATTTAACTGCGTAAAAGCAGCCTTAATGATGCGCAAAGCGCTTTACTATTTGAATAAATCCCGCAAAGCGGATGATCCCGCTTTTCCGTTTATCCGCATTGGATGCGGAATAAATTCCGGCATTGTTACAGCAGGTCAGCTTGGAAGCGATATGAGAATGGAATATACGGTTATAGGCGATCCTGTTAATCTTGCTTCCCGCATAGAGTCGCTTACTAAACCTTTAGGCGCGGATATTCTTGTATCAGAGGATACATGGAAACTTGTAGGAGACAGATTTATCTGCGAAGAAATGCCGTCTGTTACAGTTAAAGGCAAAGTTAAACCTGTCCGTATTTTTGCGGTTGTAAATTTTACAGGGGAGCCAAAAGGACCTCAAACTCTTGCAGATGTCCGTTCTCTTTTGGGTATAGACGCGCCTGAAATAAAAGATGTTGATGTTAACGCGGACGAGAAAAAATACAGTATTGGCGGGGACCAAAATAAAAAATGAAACGTAAAGAAGATGGGGTCCGGCCCGGCCGTGTTTTTTTTCGGCCTTTGGATTTTTTCATTGTAGTATTTTTTCTCTTTATTGCCGTGTTTTGTTTTGAATTATTCAGAAACGATCTTATGCAAACCTTCAGCCTGCAGAATGTTGATCCTGTAGGAACAGTTGTTATAAAAAGAAATACAGTTCAAAGACGATTGTCGGATCGCGCGATTTGGGACAGGCTTGCATCCGAATCTCCTGTATACATAGGAGATTTAATCCGTATTGCGGATATTTCTGCCGCAACACTTTATATCGATGCCAACAGCATAGACCTTGATGAAAATACCATTATTCGCATAACGCGCGCGCCGGACGGTGAAGGTATACAGATTACACTTAGCGAAGGAAGCCTGTCTCTGGTAGCGGAAGATCAAAGTAAAAGTCTTGTTATAGATCTTAACGGGCAGAAGGTGCAGACAGGGCGCGGAACAGTTTTAACAGCGGCTGTAAGCGAGGAGCAGAAATCTTTTCAGGTAAGCGAAGGTTTTGCGCAGTTTGTTGAAGGCGGAGTAGCGCGGGAAATCACGGCAGGATCGGCAGTTACAATGGCTGCGGACGGAACACTGCGGGTGAGCAGGGCAGTAGTTGTCACTTCTCCGCAGCCCAATTCGCGTTATGTGAAAAACAGCGCATCGCCTTTAACTGTTGACTTTGCATGGAACAGAATCAATCTGGAGCCGAATATGAGGCTTCGCCTTGAAATCGCGCAAGACTCCGGCTTTGTAAGAATTATTAGGACTTTAAATAATCTTGACAGAACCGCAAGAACGCAGTTTGACGCAGGTTACTGGTACTATCGTATTTTATATCAAAATGAAGTTCTTGCGACAGGACAGCTGATGGCGGCAGACGGCACAATGCGGCTTGTAAGTCCCGCTTTAAACAGCATATTCCGGTTTCAGGATGAACTTCCAACCCTTAATTTTCAGTGGGAAAGAAGAGAAGAGGCTTCCTCCTATTCATTTGAAGTAAGCAGCGCATCTGACTTTTCTTTTGCGCAGATTCGTATGCAGGTGTCTTCCCCTTCGCAGGTAATATCCTCGCTTGGTGAAGGATTGTGGTACTGGAGAGTAAAACCTCTCTTTCCGTCAGTTTACAACGGCGAAGGCGCGTTTTCTCCTACCGCTTTTTTCCGCATAGAAAAAACTGCCGCGCAGATAATTGAAGCTCCGCTTTCACAATGGATTGCTGAACAGGCGCCGTCACTCGATTTGCCGCCCGAGGTGCCGGCGGAAATTATTCCGCAGGAAATTATTGCGGCGCAAATTGCGTCTGTTCAGGTAAACCTTGATGTGCCTGCAAACGGCGCGCAGATAACAGGTCTTGCAGCGCTGCGGCAGCCTGTAGTTTTCCGCTGGGATACAGAAACGCAAATTGAAAGCTCAAGATTTATAATTTCCGCAAATGCCAATCCATTGCAGGGCCAGCCTTTCAGGGTAATATCGAATCCGGCGCGTACCGTAAACATTGACGGTTTAGCGGCAGGAACGTGGTACTGGACAGTTGAAGTGCGCACCGCAAATAATATTGTTGTGAGCGCGCCGCCCCGCCGTTTACAGGTGCTCCCGATACAGCCGCTTGCCGCTCCTGCAAATTTGCAGCCGCAGGGACGTCTTGGTTTTACGGAATTACAATCGCAAAGATCAATTGTTTTCCGTTGGCAGGCGGTACAGGGAGCAAATGCCTATATTTTTACGCTTAGTCAGCAAACAGCAGGCGGCAGGCGGCAAATTATAAGAACAACTATAAACAGCGGAACCAGTTATACATTAAATAATCTGCGTCTTTTGGACAGAGGAACTTTTGTGTGGCAGGTTGAACCTGTAAATATCCGCGGCAATTCAATTGATCAGCGCGGTAACATTGGCGAAAGAACATTGATAATAGATATCCCGGCTCCAGGTCCCGTTCAGATAGAGGATACAGGTATACTCTATGGCAATTAAAAAGATTTTTTTTATTTTATGCGCCTTGTTTGTTATACTGTTACCTGACATTCATGCCCAGAATTATTTTATTGATACAGAAAGCGGACAGCCGCGTTTTGTCCAGAGGCTTACATGGAGCGGCGGAGAATTTGCAGCACGTTATGAAATTATAATTGAAAGAGAAGTAAGCGGAAGATTTATAGAGCACCTTCGCGAATTTACCAGGCAGCATTTTGTAGAGGTTTCCCTGCCGCCGGGAGAATATCGTTTTAGGGTAATACCTTATGATTTTTTTGACAGACCGGCTGAAGCATCAGAGTGGAAAAATGTTTCGGTACGCGCCGCTTTGCAGCCTCAGCCTGCAGAAGTTTTGCCGGAAATTGTTACAGGAGAGCGCGGTGAAACTTTGGGTTTTATTATTGAAGTTACCGGAAGCAATCTTGACCCGGATGCAAGGTATTTTATCCGTTATTCTGACGGAACGCAAAGTCCTCTTGAAGTAACAGAAGCCGGTGAAGATGGTGTAAAGGTTTTTGCAGAAGGTGAAATTCCGGATCAATACGAAATAATTATCAGAAATCCCGGAGGTCTGGAAGCCAGAATTGCAGGAGGAGTTTCTGTAATTGAACATCAGCCGGAGCCTGAAGAAGAAAAAATAACAGAACCGGAGCCGGAAGAGGAAAAAATAATTGTTCAGCCTGAACCGGAAGAGGAAATTATAATTCAGCCCGAGCCGGAAGAAGAAATAATTGTTCAGCCTGAACCGGAAGAAGAAAAAATAATAGTAATAATTGAACAGGAGCCGGAAATAAAAGAAGAAATTGAACAGGAAGTTAAATCAAAATTTGATCCGCTGCGGCGTAACATAAGAATATTCGGTATTTCATATACACCGGCTTTAACCCTTTACGGAAATTTATTTGAAGATAATCTTTCTCTTTTTGGACTTGAAATTGGTTTAGGAGTAGTTTTCCTGCTTCCTTTGGATATTTATATTGGACCGGAAATAACAGTTTCTGATTTAACAGGCAAACTCCATGTTGGTGTAAATCTGCTTGCTCTAAAATGGCTGCCAAGTGAAAGATTTGCATTGGGCTTTAGGCTGGGAGCATCTTATTCTGTTGTGGATTTTTTAAATGGAGATTTAGCCGCAGTAATCGGCGCTTCTTTTAATTGGCGTTTAACTAACAACTTTTTATTTAAAGCCGGATTTGATTTCCTGCACTTTTTTAACGGATCCGGCGGCGGCAGTTTCCGTGCGGCGATAGGCGTCGGGCATCAATATTAAAAAACCGCGTTTATTACATAAGCTGTGATGTTGTATAATCCGTGAGCAATTGCTATCCCGTGAAAGGTATTGTACCTTAAAAAAACAAAGCCCAAAAACAAGCCGGAAATTACCGCGTTTAAAAATCCCCAGGGACCTTCGTAAATATGGCATACGGCAAAAAGCGCCGTGGAAAGAGCCAGCGCCGCAGGGGAGCTAAGGTTCATTTCCTTCCTTTTTGAAAGCAGGTAAAAACGGAAAAAACTTTCCTCCAGGTATGCCGCAAGGATGATGGATATACACAGAACCAGCCACCCTGCAAATGTGTCGGGAGAGGAAATTGAAAGGGCAGCGCTTCCCGAGGTAATCGAAGAAATTAATGCTATCACAGAGCCAGTTGCAAGGAGGACGGGGAATGTGATAAGAGCGGCAAACAGGTCTTTTTTACGCGGTCTTACTATCCAGTATTCAATCTTCCAGTTTCGGGATAAAAGGTACCAGATTAAGGCAATCGAAGGGATAAAAAAGAGCAAAATTCGCATAATTTGAGAAGATATTCCTTCTGCGCTGCCCGATCCGGAGAAAAACAAGATAATATACAGGATCAGTGCTTCTATATATACAGCCATTTTTTTATTCCCTGGTCTTTCCTGATTTTTATTTTTATATTATAATTTAATAATGATTCAATTTCTATTGGTTGCCGCTATTATCCTCGTTTTGGTTTTTTTATTTACCAGAGCCAAAAGGACGGGGTCCGGAAACTGGCTTTCCTTTTTTGCGAAAGGAAAAGAGGCTGGCTTTTCCATTAAGGATATGGAACAGTTAAGGCGCCTTGTTTCCAACTGCGGTATTTCCGACCCGGGATCAATTTTTAAGTCTCAAAAGCAGCTTGAAATAGTTGTGCGTTCCATGGTTAATACGCTGCGGCTTTCCGGAGAAGGCAGTGATCCCTCCGTTCAGGTTTTTCTTTCCAAACTTTTTGATTATTACAAAAAGATAGAGATGGAAGCGTCCGAAAATAAGGTGCGTATTTCCAATTCCCATCAAATAAGCGAAGGGCAGACTTTGCGGATTCTTGTGCCGGGAACCGGAGTTTTTAAATCCGAAGTTATCAAAAATGCCGGAGGTTATCTTACAATTTCGCGTCCCATAAATAACAAGTTATCCGCTTCCATGCAATGGTATAGCCTTAAAATATCCGTGTATTTCTGGCGGGAAGATGATGCGGGTTATGTTTTTGATACAGAAGTAACAGACGAAGTTTTTTCCAAAGGGCTTTCCGCGCTTAAAGTTGAACATAACGATTCTCTTTTTAGAACACAAAAACGCAAATCCATGCGGATAAAATTTCAAAGAGTGGCATTCCTGTATCTTGTAGATGATACCGATAATCCGCACAGGCTGGAAACATCCGCAGGTCTTAGATGTATGCTGGATGATATTTCTGATGCCGGATGCGCTTTTAAAATTAATGGACAGGCAACTGCGGGACTGCGGCTGAAGGTTCAGTTTTCTCTGGACAGGATTCCAATTTGTATGCCCGCTACAGTTCGTTCTGTGGATTATAATCAGGATACAAATATTTCACTTGTTCGCATGGAAGCAGATCCCCTCCCCGTTATTACCCGCAATCGGATTTTATGCGAAGTATTTAATCTGCTGCCGGAAGAAGATGATGAAGAACTGCCGTTCCGTGTTTTGGAAGAAGAAGCCGATAATGAAGCTCCCGGAAATAAGGAGGCTGTAAGTGAATAAACCGCGGATAGGTATTTTATTTATTATACTGTTTATTTGTTTTTCATCGAACAGTTATTGCGAAGATTACCTGCAAAGATTTATCAGAGCAGATCTTTTGGGAAAGATTGATATACTTCACGAAGCGTCTGTAAATGCCGATTTGGATTCTGTTTTACCTTATGAATACGCTCTTCAGTTTGTTTTGGATAATTATGCTCAAATTGATGATCTTCGCGACATGAACAGAATTACGTCTATTTCCATAAGCAGCCTCCTTAAACATGGGCGTGTTTTAAGCATAGATGCTTTAAATACTTTATGGAAACTTTTTCTTGAATACCCAAATGTGCAGACAAAAACGGAAATTGTTATTTCTTTGGGTGTTCTTGGAAAATGGAACAGATTTATTATTGACAATTTGAATAATTATTTAACGGAGACAAATCAATTATTTAAAAACGGGCATCATGTTGATTATTCAATTATCTCTGCTTGTATTTCCGCGATTATGGAATTGGGCGACAGTTCTTCATATCCTGTTCTTTTTGAAATTATTTGTTCGGATTACCCTGAAGTAATCACTTCTGAAGCATTCGGCGCGCTGGAAATAATTCCCGGTAATCTGCATCAATTTTTATTTAATGTAATAGAAAATAATGTGCCCCAGGAAAAGTATGATGCTTTTAAAGTTGTCGTAAACAATGAAAGATTATCCATCCCTGAACGAGGGCAGCTTGCAGAACTTGCTCTCGCGCAAAGTCTTCTTGCAGTTGAAGAAAATGCCGATTTAAACGCAATGCGTTACGCCGCGGTCATTGTTCTTTCCCGGCTTCGCTGGACACGCGCAAACGCTCTTGCAATCAGGCACTATTACCGGGTGCAGGCAGATTACTCCCATGACATTGTTCCAAAGGAGCGCTTTCTTGAAGCAATAACATGCCTTGGCGCCGTTGGTAATTCAGACGCCGCTTTGGTGTTAGGTTTGCAGCAAGGTCTTATAAACGTAAGAATGTTCTCCACAGGATCATTTGACGCTGAAGTTACTCTGGCTATTGTCCAGTCTCTCGGCCTTATCGGTGATAATGCCGTTTTTGATCATTTACTGCGTGTTATTAATTTACCGTACCCCGATTATATCATTGCTGCGGCAAGGGAGGCGGTAGATCGCCTTAAATGGTAATCTGATGAAAAAAACAATCACTCCCTGGGGAACCCCGCTTTTCTTTACCGCTATATCTGCGTGTTTTGGTTTTTATTTTCTTTTTTCCGCGCATATCGCAGTAACAGTTACAGCTCTTGTTTTATCTTTGTTTGCGCTTTGCTTTTTCCGCGTTCTTGCTTCCTTTAATGAACGCATGAATGCGCCGCATATAACGGCTGTCTGTATTGCAGCAGGTTTTGTTCTTGGGCTTTGCGCCGCAGACGCAGGGCAGAATAAAGTAAACTTTGGAATCCCGCACGAAAAAATAACCGCGATAGAAGGAGTGCTTTTGGAAGATCCAAGAGCTCTTGCAAGCGGGACCATCATGGCTTCTGTATCATTGCAAAGAAGTTCCATACAAAATAGGCAGGAAAATGCGCGGGTGAGCAGCAAGGGCGTTATAACTGTTTTTTTTCCGCCGGAAAGTTCGCAGAGACTTCGTGAGTTCGGGCGGGGAACAAGAATATTCGCGGAAGGCGCTCTTCGTTCAAATGAACACGGCTGGAGTTTCAGCGCGGTTTCTTTGCACATTGTAAAACCTGCGCCTCAGTATGAACGTATGCGCACAGGAATAAGGTTAAATTTACTTAACCGTTTTGACGGAAAAACGTGGGGAGGTCTCGCTCTTGCATTGCTTGTTGGTATAAGAGACAACCTTGATAATAATTTGACTGCCGTGTACAGGGGAGCGGGTCTTTCTTATATTCTCGCGTTATCTGGAATGCATCTTGCGGTAATTACGGCGCTTATATCTTTTCTGTTAAAAAGACCTTTGGGTTTAAAGGCAGCATCTATTACAGGAGCTGTAATTATAAGTCTTTACTGTCTGCTGGTAGGTCCTATGCCGAGCCTTAACCGTTCCGCGATTATGTATCTGCTTGGAGTTCTTGCGCTGCTTGGATCCCTTCCAAAAAATTCAATGTCAATTCTAAGTCTTTCTTTTTTAATACAAATAATAATAACTCCTGCCGCGGGAAATTCCCTTTCATTTATTTTATCATATCTTGCGCTGCTGGGAATTTTAATTACAAGCCGCCAGATATCATCGCTATTGGGCGGCATTATCCCTGATATTGTTTTACAGCCGCTTTCTCTTTCCTGCGGCGCGTTTTTGGCGACAGCGGGAGTATGCAGTTATTTCTTTGGAATGATTGCTCCTGTTGGAATATTGGCAGGACTTGTGATTGTCCCCCTTACAACTGTATTTATGGTAGGAAGCATTCTCTGGCTTGTTTTGGATTTGTTTTCGCTCTCATTTATATTAAGTTATCCTTTATCATGGATTTACCGCCTGATGGAATTAACGTCTTCTCTTGCAGGTAATGTTCCCGCCATCAGGGCAAACCCTCTGATTGTTCTAATACTCTCCATAGTGTTATTACTTTTAATTGCTATTTTTGAACAAAAAAGAAGGGAAGCATTGCTAAAGTTAAAATCTTTTACATAACATGGAAAATATAAATATGTTAAATTATAATTCTGCTGTATCATTGCGCGCTTTTCTTGAACAGGAAGGTCTTGGTATGCAGAAGAAATTCGGGCAGAATTTTTTAATAAATCCAAATGTAAGACAGCCGCTTGTTGACGCTTTGGGGGGAGCTCATGGCGCTCAAAAAGGCGATGAAGTTTGGGAAATAGGCCCCGGTCTCGGCGCCATGACTGCTTTGCTCCTTGAAAAAGGATTTACAGTAAAAGCATTTGAGATAGACAATGGTTTTATCCGCATTTTAAAAAAATTGTTTTCGCAGGATGCCGGTTTTGAACTCATTGAAGGTGACGTGCTTAAAACATGGCAAACCTGCCGGTCTGCCTTCCCAGGCACAGACAACAGTTTTCTTTTGGGCAACCTTCCCTACAATATAGCCGCCGTGCTGCTGGCAGATTTTATAGAAAAGAAACACGTTTTTTCGCGAATGGTTGTGACCGTTCAAAAAGAGGTAGCGCTAAGAATGGCAGCCTCTGCTGGTTCAAAGGATTATTCTTCGTTTTCGGTATTGTGCGCCTCTGTATACAAGGTTAAACCTCTTATGACTATCCGCCCATCATCGTTCTATCCCCAGCCGAATGTAGACAGTATGGGAGTTCTCCTTGAAAAACGGGATTCCCGCGTCTACCCCGATATTTTTTATCCTTTGGTACGTACTCTTTTTTCTTCCCGCAGAAAGACAATAAAAAACAATCTTTTATCGTTTCCCGGAATATCACGGGATATTTGCATGTCTGTTTTGGAAGAAAACGGACTGAATGAGAACCAAAGAGCGGAAAACCTTGAAATTGAGGCTTTTGCATCCCTTGCAAAGACCATTGAGAATATGCGATTATCTAAATAGGAATGAGTGTTGCGGAAAATATTGAGATTATAGAAGAACGCCTCATTAAAGCCTGCGATCGTTCCGGCAGAAAACGAAGTGAAATCATCCTTATGGGAGTTTCCAAATTTGTGCCCAAAGAAAAGATCAAGGAAGCTTTTTGCGCAGGGATTCGTTATTTCGGCGAAAGCAGGGTGCAGGAAGCGGCAGAAAAAATTGATGTTTTTAGGGGAGATGGAACACGGCTTCATTTAATCGGTTCATTGCAGCGAAATAAAGCAAAACAGGCAATGAAGATTTTCGATTGTATACAATCGGTTGACAGAATAGAACTTGTAAATGAGCTGATTAAGCTGTCTGGAAGACAGCAGAGGTCTTCTGAACAGCAGCGGCAGGTTGAAATTTTGCTTGAATTGCACACGGGAGAGGAAACAAAGAGCGGTTTTGCCGATATGGAAACGCTGTTTGCGGCGGCAGAACTGGTTTTAGGCTGTTCAAATTTAAAGCCATCCGGGCTTATGACAATGGCGCCGTATACAACAGATAAAGCTTTAATTCGTACATCTTTTTTGCAGCTTGTAAAAGCTCAGAAAGAGCTAAAAAAACGTTTTGGGGAAGAAAACTGGGATATGCTGTCCATGGGAATGTCCAATGATTTTGAGATAGCCATAGAAGAAGGTTCAACTTTGCTTAGAATAGGCAGCGCAATTTTTAAGGAGTAAAAAAGAACAGTGAAAAAATTGTTTTTTTTGGCAATAGTTATTTCTCTGTTACTCTCTCCGCTGTCACAGGCGGCGGCGCAAACCTCATCGCAATCTCAGGCGAATATTTTTGATACTACTGATTTTCCGCAGTGGGGAAAGGATCTGCGCCGCTTTGATATAATCGCATTCGGAGTATTTCCGTTTTCTATATTCTTTGTTACATTCGCGACAGATATGTTCCGCTGGTACAATGCAAACGGGCTTGATTTTTCTGAAGATGGACGACGTTATGCGCCATGGCCGCTGAAATCTGCGGGAGCGGTGCCTATGACAACCGATGAGCAATTCAGAACCATTTTAATTTCCGCAGGTGTTTCTTTAACAGTTGCGCTTGTTGATCTTATCATTGTAAAAATTAAACAAGGCAATGAACGCCGGCGTATCGAAAGAAGGCCTTCCGGCTCAGTCACAATAGAAAGAAGGCAAATTTCTGCCTCAGAAGAAGAAGAAGAAGAGTTAACGCCGCATGAAACCGAAGATTGGCAGGAGCGGGAATTTGAAGAGACTGAGCAGGAACTTTCGCCGTAATGCCAGCCTATTCCTGTTTTGCAGAAGATCATTCTTCTTTGCCCATGCGCCTGGATCGTTATGTGTCAGAGATTTTAAATATTCTTTCCCGTTCGCAGATTAGGGCAAGAAATCTTAACGCGAAAATTAACGGAAAGGAAGTAAAGATTTCAAGGCTTGTAAAAGCCGGTGATAACCTTGAAATTTTCTGGGATGATCCGCCGATAGATGGAATAATAGCGGAAAATATTCCTCTTGAAATTGTATGGGAAGACGAAAATTGCATTGTTGTGAACAAAGCTCAAGGTTTGGTTGTTCATCCCGGCGCGGGAAATAGGCAGGGAACTCTTGCGAATGCCCTGTATTACAGAAAAATTCAAAGAAACGGTTCTGCATCGGATGCGGGTTTACGCCCCGGGATTGTTCATCGTCTGGATAAAGAAACATCTGGTATTATAATTGCGGCATGGGATGAAAGAACCCATCTTTTTTTGTCAGATCAGTTTAAAAACAGAAAAGTAAAAAAAAGTTATATAGCGATTGTATGCGGAGTGCCAAAGGATGCAAAAGGACGTATAGAGACAAATATTTCCCGGGATCCGGCGAATCGCAAACGTTTTACAGTTTCGGCTAACGGAAGACATTCCGTAACATTTTATAAAATAATAAAACAATGGAAAAACCATTCGCTGCTTTTGCTTCGTCCCAAAACAGGACGTACTCATCAGCTTCGCGTTCATATGCGCTGGCTTGGCTGCCCGATACTTGGAGACCCTGTTTACGGGAAAAGCGACAGTCAGTTTCCTGATGCGAGCCTCATGCTTCACTCAAAGCGATTGGAAATAATTTTGCCAGGCGAAACAAAAGAAAGTATTTTTACATCTCCTGTGCCGGATCGTTTTCTTAAAATAATGGAAAAATTGGGGGCGCCTCTTGGATAATCCGTACATCCTCGAAGAAACAGAAGATTTCATTGTTGTTTTTAAACCTCCAAAAATGCACTGTATTCCGGATCTTTTGAAATGGTGCAAAATACATTCTTCTGCCGTCTTTGATATCATGCACCGCCTTGATTATGAAACCAACGGACTTGTACTCTTTGCAAAAAATGAAAAAAGTTATCATTTTTTTAAATCGGCTCAGGACAATGGGGAATTTATAAAAGAATATTCCGCTGTTTGTTCATCCAAAATCGAAATGGAAGGATTTCCTCCAAGGTTAAATGAAAATACACCGCCATTTACAGTAGAAAGCTATTTTCGTCCCTTTGGACCCGGCAGAAAACAGGTGCGTCCGGTTATAGAAGACGGAAAAAAACACAAGGAAATTGCCAAAGATAAGGGCGGATTTTACCGTACAGAGATAATTAAAATAAAAGAGAATAACATTACTGCCAGAATAAAACGCGGTTTCCGCCATCAGATACGCTGTCATCTTTGCTGGATAGGCTATCCCATAAAAAACGACCCTTTGTATTCGTTAGATTCCGGCACTCTGCTTGCCCTGCGTTCCCACGCATTATTTTTTCCAAACCCAAAAGACAACAAAAGCCTTGAATTCAAAATCCACCAATTGTAAATTAATCATTTAAAATATAAAATACCATCATGCTGCCAATGCTTATTAAAAACATACTTACGCAATCTCCAATGTCCCAGGATGTAGAAATCTACGGCTGGGTAAGAACAAAAAGGGAGATGAAAAACCTGGTTTTTGTAGAAGTTAACGACGGCTCATGTTTTGCCGGAATTCAGGCAACATTCAATGAGCCCGATGAAACGCTTGCAAACGAGTTTGCCTCTCTTACTACAGGCGCGTCTGTAAAAATAACAGGTAAACTTGTCGCTTCTCCCGCCTCAGGGCAGGCAGTTGAAGTTGCGGCAGTTTCCCTTGCGGTGCTTGGAAAAGCCCCCGCTGAAACTGACGGTGATATACCGGCATATCCTCTTCAGAAAAAACGCCACTCGCTGGAGTTTCTTCGTGAGATAGCGCATTTGCGTGCCAGAACAAATACTTTTGGAGCCGTAGCTCGCCTTAGAAGCAGTATGGCTTTTGCCATTCATAGGTTTTTTAAGGAGAGGGATTTTCAATATTTGCATACGCCGATTATCACTGCGGGAGATTGCGAGGGAGCGGGGGCGATGTTTCAGGTGACGACGCTTTCTGCGAAAGAGGCAGGGCAGTGGGCAAAAGATTTTTTTGGAAAGCAGACATTTTTAACAGTCTCAGGCCAGCTTGAAGCAGAAACTTATGCTATGGCGCTTTCGCGTGTTTATACATTCGGTCCTACATTCAGGGCTGAAAATTCCAACACAGCGCGTCATCTTGCGGAGTTCTGGATGGTGGAACCGGAAGCAGCATTTGCGGATTTAAAAGATAATATGGATCTGGCAGAAGAATTTTTAAAATATATAATTAAATCTGCGCTGGAAGAATGCGCTGATGAGCTTGCATTTTTTGATACGCATGTGGAAAAAGGAATAATTGAAAGTCTTGGGCAGACAGCAAACGCAAAGTTTACGCATGTTACATATACCGATGCAGTCAGGGAACTGGAAAAAAACAAATCGCTTTTTGAATTCGAACCGCGCTGGGGATGCGATCTGCAAAGCGAACATGAAAAGTTTTTGACAGAAAAAATAGCGGGCGGTCCTGTAATTGTAACAGATTATCCAAAAGAGATAAAGGCATTTTATATGAAACTAAACGATGATAACAAAACAGTACGCGCAATGGATGTGCTTGTTCCCAGGTTAGGTGAAATTATCGGAGGATCTCAGCGGGAAGACGATTATGAAAAATTATGCAATAGGATAAAAGAGGCTGGAATGTCACCAAAAGATTATTCGTGGTACCTTGATCTTCGCCGTTACGGAACCGCTCCTCATGCAGGTTTTGGACTTGGCTTTGAAAGGCTTATTCAATATATATCCGGCATGGCGAACATAAGAGATGTTATTCCCTATCCGCGCGCGGCAGGTCAGGCAGGATTATAAAATGAAAATCCGCGCTTTCGCACCTTTGTTTGTTTTTATTTTTTTTCCGGTTTGTTTATTTGCGCAGTATTATTCTACGCCGCCTTTGCTTGAACCGTATATTAAAAATGCACCGCAGATTGTTTCCCGCGCAGCTGTTTTAATTGACGCGGCAACAGGAGCGTTAATTTATTCAAAAAACGCAAATGAAGAAATTCCTCCGGCTTCGCTTGCAAAGCTAATGACCATGTTTCTTGTTATGAATGAAATTAAAGAAGGGCGCGCCTGTTATGATGAGCTAATTCCTGTAACAGTGGAAAGCTGGGCGCAAAGGCAGCCGCGCCGTTCCAGCCTGATGTTTCTTGAACCCGGACAAAGGGTTACGTTACGCGAATTATTGCTGGGGCTTGCGGTTTCTTCCGGCAATGACGCTTCTGTAGCTGTTGCTCTGCGTTTTGCCCGTTCAATGAGTGATTTTGGAGAACTTATGACAGCCGAAGCAAAAAAAATGGGTCTTAATGTTACGCGCTTTGTTGAAGCATCTGGCTATTCGGAGCAGAACAATACAACAGCGCAGGAGTTTGCGTATTTCTGCCATCAATATATCATGAAACATCCTGAAAGCCTTAGGGATTTCCATTCAGTTCCGTCTTTTTCATATCCATTGGCAGAAAATGAAATTGAAAGATACCGCGAAAATCCGCGAACTATTGAACAGTTTAACAGAAATTTTTTACTAAGAAGATTTTCCGGAGTAGACGGATTAAAAACCGGCTACATTGTAGAATCCGGATATAATATCGCGCTAACAGCACAAAGGGATAACAGCCGTTTTATATTGATACTTATGGGCGCTCCTTCGGAAAGAGTCCGTGAAGCGGACGGTTTGCGCATTTTTACATGGGTTTTTAATAATTTTGAAACAATCTACCCGCCAATTGCGCCTCCTGACAATGTGCCTTTGTGGAAAGGAAGAGAAAAAACCGTGCAGTTAAAGTATGCCATCCCCGCGGAATTTACCTCCCCTGTTTCTCGCAGCGAAGGAATAGAATATAAAACAATAATAGAAGGTTTTATAAAAGCTCCGCTAGAGGAAAATTCTCATGCAGGATATTTAATCATCTCTGATGAATACGGCGAAATAAAACGTGTGCCGCTTGTTACCGCAAAAGCTTATGAAAAAGGGAGCTTTTTAAAGCGTATTTGGCATTCTTTTTTGCTATTATTTAAACGCACGCTTGAGCGCACGCCTGAGCGCACGCTTGAGCGCACGCCTGAGATCTTGCATAATTTATAAAAAAATGTTATATATCAATTTATAGGAGTTAAAAAATGCGTGTATATGATATTCAATATCCAATGGGATTATTTTCTGTTTCCCATATAATTTTTCTGGTGGTTCTGTGGACATTGGCGGCAATTCTTGCATTCTATTTTTCAAAGAAATTAGGATACAATAAAAAATTGATTTGGGTTTGCGCAATCATCGGAATTTTAAGCGAAATCGAAAAAATACTGTTTTTTATAGAAGGAACAGAATTCGGTTTTCGTTTGCCCGCGGAACATTTGCCCTTCAATATGTGTCCGTTTCAAATCTTCCTGATATTTGCCCTGGCGGTTTCTGAATGCCCCAAAAAATGCAAGATTTTATTGTATTTTATGTATCCTACAATGGTAGGAGGCGGCTTTATAGGGATGCTTATACCGTCTGCGGCTATCAACTTTCATGGGCTTGTTGAATTTGCAACCTATCGTTATTTTATCTACCATGCAATGCTGATTTTCCTTGGTCTTTACCTGTATTTATCCAAACCCGTCGAATACACAATTAAAAGCTTCGGTATAGCCTCCGGTTTAATTTTCCTTGTATTGATATTGGCTATCTGGCTGAACGCGTTTTTCGGCTGGAATCCGGACGTAAATTTCTGGTTTATCGTTCGTCCCCCGGTAGAAAATATACCTGTACTGAATTTCAATCACGGCTGGCTGGTTTATATGCTTCATCTTGGCTGGATATGTATGGTCTTGTTTATTTTCTGCTATCTAAAGGAAATTATCGGGGAAGTAAAGTCAATTATTGGGAAAATCAAAAAAAAGTAAGATTTACCTCTTGACAAACCCCTAAACATTTGTGTAGTCTTATGGATAGATGAACCACGACCTGCACGAAAAAATTTCTGTCCTCTGTGCCGCCGCAAAATACGATGCTTCCTGCGCAACGTCAGGGAGCACCGGTTTTAAGGGGCAGGGGGCTGCTTCCAATAAATTCGGTACAAGTCTTCCCATGGGTGTTTGTCATAGCTGGACAGAGGACGGCCGCTGCGTAAGTCTTTTAAAAGTATTGTATTCCAATGTCTGTAAGTACGACTGCGCATATTGCGTCAACCGCGCATCTGCGGATATAAAAAGAGCGAGTTTTACAGCCAAAGAATTGGCGCAGTTAACAAGCGAATTCTACCGCCGTAACTATATCGAAGGGCTTTTTTTATCATCGGGTATTTTTGCAGACCCCGATATTGTAATGGAAAAACTTATAGAAACGGCAAAAACACTTCGCACGGAAATGGGGTACGGCGGCTACATTCACTTAAAACTAATTCCCGGAACCGGCGAAAAAATGATCCGCGAAGCCGGTCTTTGGGCAGACAGGTTAAGCGTAAATATCGAATTGCCCACAGAAAAAAGCCTTTGCTGCCTTGCGCCGGAAAAATCAAAAAAAACAATCCTTGGCGCGATGAACGATTTTTCCTGTATCAGCGGCGAATTTGAAAAAACACGCAGTAAACCGCAATTTTTATCCGCCGGAAAAACAGCCGCTCCATGGTTTGCTCCGGCAGGGCAGAGCACCCAGCTCATCGTAGGTGCAACAAACGAGGATGACAGGCAAATCATCAACCTTACTAGTTCGCTCTACAATAAATTTTCCCTAAAGCGAGTGTACTATTCGGCATTTATTCATCCGGGTAACAATACCGATTCTCGCCTGCCTGATAATATCGGACCGCCTTTGGTAAGAGAACACCGTCTCTATCAGGCGGATTGGCTTTTGCGCTTTTACCATTTCAGCGCAAACGAAATTTTAACCGAGGAAAATCCGTTCCTTGACGCGCACCTGGATCCTAAAACGGTTTGGGCTTTAAAGAACTTAAACTTTTTCCCGATAGAAATCAACCGCGCCGATTACGAAACTTTACTGCGTGTCCCCGGCATCGGCGCAAAGACAGCCCGCCGTATCATAGAGACGCGCCGTTCCCGAAGTTTATCAATGGAAAATTTGCAAAGAATGGGCGCTGTCTTAAAACGCGCGCGTTATTTTTTAACAGCCGCCGGTAAATTTATCGAGCAGCCCGATGACCCGGTGCGTATCCGCCGCCTGCTGTCAAATCAGGATGGAGCGGGCTTACAGCTGCCGTTATTTGATTTTTAGGCAAGAGGTTTTACCACGAACCGCCTAGAAACTTCGTTGGCAAAACACGAACGAACACGAACATATTTTTTAAGGAGATAATATGAAAGATAATGAGAAAATTGAATTTTGTTTTAAAATTCATGCCGGCATTTCCGAAGATGATTACATCACCCATTTTTCGAGCCCCATAATTTATCAAAAACTTGATAAAGACTATGAGGTCGAAGAAGAAAAAGAAATCGGAAAAATAGACCTGATATATTTGCATGCCAACAGGGCAATTGACAATAAATTGGATATTGTTGATTTATGCGATAGGGAATATCAGGAATTATACGATTATGTCTGTTGTATTTATGAAAACGGATATATTTCAGAAGAATTAAATGATTGTCCGCCGTCAAACAATGTATTGATACTTGACCAAATAACTTTAGAAAAATCGTTTCAGGGAAAGGGCCTTGGCAAAATCATTTCTAAAAAGATGATTAATTTTTTCGGCTACGACTGCGGCGGAATAATAATAAAACCTTTCCCTTTACAATTTTCTTCCGCCCTGAATGAAAAAGATAGAACCAACCTGAATTATTTATCAGAAAAATTCAGCTGCGACGTAGAAACCGGCAGAAAGAAAATTCTAAATTACTGGAAAAAACTCAGCCCGCATTGCGAGGTAATAAAGATTAATGATTGCGAGAAAATTATATTTATTCCGCGGTGAGGGATTGGCAGAGGGGAGAGGGGGGAGGAAGAGGAATTTTTTACCACGAACCGCCTAGAAACTTCGTTGGCAAAACACTAACGGACACGAACGGGGGGAGAGGGGATTGGCAAGGACTTTCAAGGAAGTTTGCTAGATTTGACATTAAATTTTGAAGTATTTGACATAAAAACAGAAAAAGGTTAAAATAAGGAAGTTAAGATTTTGGGTGATTTTGGTGTGTCAAAATGACATGTTAATAAACGGGGTTTTTATGAAAATTGTTAGTTTGTTTGCAGGGGCTGGTGGTCTTGATTTGGGATTTGAAAAAGCGGGCTATAAAGTTGTATTTGCAAATGAGTATGATAAAACTATTTGGCAGACATATGAAGAAAATCACCCTTGTAAATTGGATAAAAGAGACATTCGTGAAATACAATCATCTGAGGTGCCTGATTGTGATGGAATTATTGGCGGTCCGCCATGCCAATCATGGTCAGAAGCAGGGTCTCTTCGCGGTATAAAAGATTCTAGAGGGCAATTATTTTTTGATTATATAAGAATTTTAAAAGATAAAAAACCAAAATTTTTTCTTGCTGAAAATGTTGTTGGTATGCTTTCTTCAAGACATTCGGAAGCAGTTGAAAATATAAAAAGTCTTTTTTCTAAAGCGGGTTATAACCTTTCTGTTAATCTTATAAATGTTGTTGATTATGGAATTCCGCAAGATCGCAAGCGTGTTTTTTATATAGGAATCCGAAAAGATCTAGGATTTACATTTAAATTTCCTGAACCTACCAATGATTATACTAATTTAAAAGAAGCTATAGATGATTTAAAAAAGACCGCTATTCCCGCTCTTTCAAAAAATAAAACTAATCCTGAAGTTAATATTCCAAATCATGAATATTTTGTAGGTAGTTTTTCTACAATTTTTATGAGTCGTAACCGTGTTCGTCAATGGAATGAACCAGGATTTACTGTTCAGGCTACAGGTCGTCAAGCGCAATTACACCCACAAGCTCCCAAAATGGTATTTATTGAACAAAATAAAAGAGAATTTTTTAAAGGAAAGGAACATTTATACAGACGTATGACAATCCGTGAATGTGCTCGTTTACAAACTTTTCCAGATGATTTCATTTTTTATTATACGGATTTGGAAGATGGTTATAAGATGGTTGGTAATGCTGTTCCTGTCGAAATGGCAGGAATAATTGCAACTGCTATTAAAAAACAAATTGAAAATCATAGTAAAAAATCTTCTGAAAAATATAAATTAAAAAGTATAGGTTATACTCATAAAGTTCTAAAAAAGCATATTATGGCTAAGAAGGTATAATGTCAAAGTCAACAATAAAATCAACTGTCATGGGAAAAGCTTATGAGTATGCTTGTATAATAGCAATTGAAAAATTATTAAGGAAGATCCGCCCGTTAGAAATTGTTAAAAATAGTAGTTTAAATATTGCTCGAGATAGATATAATGAAGTAGATATAAATATTCAAAAAGATATGTTGAAATCTGCAACTGCTGGCATTGAAGCAATTATTCTAATGGAACCAAAAATAGTAGAAGATGGAAAAGATAAATTAACTATTTCGTTACAGCCAGATAATGTAGCAAAAAATGGCGATATTCGTGATGTTTTAATAATTAGG